>JANXZI010000669.1 GCA_025355595.1 Spartobacteria bacterium | reverse complement strand
ATGTAGATGCACTTCACCTGCCCGGCGAAGCACATGCGGAGGTGGCGGAGCGCGTCGAAATTATCGCCCTCGATGATGAGGTTCCGCCAAGTCGCCGCGTCCTGCGGGCAGGAGAGCGAGGGGGCGAGGTCGAGCGCCACGAAGTCGCCATTCAGCGCCTTGTCGCGCTCGATTTCATCCGCCTCCCACACGAGGCCAAAGCGGGTGCGCCGGTCGCGCGCTTCGAGAAGACGGATGAGGTCTTCCTTGGTGAGGTCTTCGTATCGGCTGCTGCCCATGTGTGGCGACGGTAGCAGGCGAGCCTCCGCAAAGGCAACGCCGCCGCGTCGCGAATGCGAAGTGATCGGGGCGACAGGATTTGAACCTGCGACCTCCTGGTCCCAAACCAGGCGCTCTACCAAGCTAAGCTACGCCCCGATGAACGCGGCCACTCATAGCCCCTGCGTTTTGAAACACAAGCGACTTCGGCGGACATCTCAAGGCTGACGCACAAAAAAATGATACGTGTTCCGAGGATGAAGGGCTGTGTGCATGAAGGAAGGTGCCTGCGGCGGCTCCACGCCCACCTTCCAAAGCAATCCGCGCTTCGCTTTCGGATTCTTCCCTTGGGCGTTGGTCGTTGGATGTTCGGCGTTGAAATTGTCCCAGCGTCTTGGTGCGTCAGCCCCGGCTTTTCCGACCGCGCGCACCGGCGACGTTTTCCATTGCCGAAGGCGCGCCGAATTTTGACACTCCGGCATGAGCACAACTCCAAGCAGGGTCGGCAAAGACATCGAAATCACCGGGACTCTGAAGTTCAAGGGTGAGCTGATCTTCGACGGAAAATTTAAAGGCAGCCTCGTGGAAGGCAGCGCGCTCGTGATCGGCGAAGGCGCGGAAGTGCGCAGCAAATCCATCGTGCTCGACAATCTCACCAGTTCCGGTCTCGTGGACGGCGACGCGAAGGTCTCGCAACGCTGCCACCTCAAGGAAACCGCGCACCTCCAGGGCAGCCTGAAAACTTTCCGCCTCGCGATGGATGACGGTGCGACATTCGCGGGCGCGCTGGAAATCTCGAAGCCTGCGAATGTGATCGCGCAGGCGCCGGTGAAGTAATGACGAATGTCGGATGACGAGTGCGATTCGTCATTCGTCATTCGTCATTCGTCATTCGTCATTCGTCATTCGCTCCGCCGCGAGCAGGATGCCCGCGGCCTTGTCGAGCGTCTCCTGCCATTCCGCCTCGGGCGAGCTGTCGGCGACGATGCCGGAGCCGACTTGGAAATGCGCCACACCGCCCTCGATGACCACGCTGCGGATGACGATGGAAAACTGGCTCTCGCCATTGAACCCGAACCAGCCGAGCGCGCCGGTGTAGAGTCCGCGCGGGGTCGGCTCCAGCTCGGCGATGATTTCGCGCGCGCGCTTTTTCGGAGCGCCGGTGATGCTGCCGCCGGGGAAGCACGCGCGAAATGCGGCGGCGTGATCCACGCCGTCGCGGAGTCGGCCCTCGACGGTGGAGACCAGGTGGAAGACTTGCTCGTGACGTTCCAGTTTCAGGAGTTCGGGCACGGTCACGCTGCCGAAATCACACACGATACCGAGATCGTTGCGTTCGAGGTCGGTGATCATCACCAGCTCGGCGACTTCCTTCGCCGAGGTGAGCAGGTCGAATGCGCTGCGCTCATCCGCGAGCGCGTCGGCGCGGCGCGGGCGCGTGCCCTTGATCGGCCGCGTGCGGATCGCGCGGCCGCTCATTTTTAAAAACGACTCGGGCGACGCGGAGAGCACGGCGCTGCCACCGAGGTCGAGGAAGGCGGCATTCGGCGCGGGCGAGTAGTGCCGCAGCGCCTCGTAAAATGCCCACGGCTCGCCGCTCCACGTGCTCTCGAAACGGTGCGAAAGATTCACCTGATAGATGTCGCCCGCCGCGATGTAGTCCTGCGCGCGGCGGACCATCGCGAGGAATTTTTCGCGCGGCATCGTGCTGCGGAAATCGGGAACCGCGCACGCGGCGTCGTGCGACGCAGTGTGCATTTTTGAAACGAGATCGCCCACTGCGTACCACTGCTGCTCGGCATGGCGGAACAGTAGCGCCTCGTCGTACATGCCGAAGCAGAACGCCCCGTCGTAATCCACACGGCCCGCGGCGAGGCCATGCGGAAGGCCGTCGTCCCCGCCGTGCGCGCACTCGCGCGCGGCGAGCGCGGCACTCAGCGTGTCCCAGTCGCGCCCGATGTGGCCGCGGAGAATCTCGCTCGGCGCGGCAGCGACGATCGAGAGCGCGTCCGAATCGCCGGCGGATTTCGACGTGTCGAAAAATGCCAGCCCCGGCAGGTGCCGCAGCCGCGCGGCGGCCTCGGCGGGAGCGAGGTCGAGCGCGATCGGCTGCGCTGCGTGATTTTTCGTGAGGACGGGCACGCCCCGCATTTGGCCAGATGCGCGGGCTTTTCAAATGAAAACTCGCCGCGTAGTCTTTTCGCCGATGCGTCTCCTGAATTTTCCAGCCCTGTGCCTTGCGCTCCTCGCCGCACGCGCCGCCTGTGCCGCGGAGCCCACGCCGTCCGACAAGCCCGATGCGACCTTTCCCGGCACACCCCCGAAGGCTCCTGCGAAGGACACGGAAAAGACATTCCCGCTCGGCGACCCGCTTCCCCTGCCCTCGACGCCGCCCTCGCTTTTGCCCGATGAAATCCCACCGCGCGCACTGCGCCCCGGAGCCATGCCGGGAGGCAAGCCCGCAGCGACTGCGAAGCCAAAGGTGACCGCGGAGGACATCGATCTGCGCATCCGCTACCGCAAGGCGCGCAACATCGCCGAGACAAACGACAAAGTGCGCTCCGCATGGGAGTACACGCGCTACCCGAAGACGGACGAGGAGAAGCGGCAGGCGCTCCGGCGGTACTACGATCTGCTCTTTGCGCAGATGCTCGCGGTGGATCGCGGCATCGCGCCGCTCGTGGAAAAGAGCCGGAAGTCCGAGATCGCCACGCTCACGCAGACGCGCATCGCGCCGACGGTGCCAAACGAATAGCCCCTGCCGTCCGTGTTCGCGGCCACGCAGGCCGCTGCCGTCCGTCACCGCTCGACCGCCATCGCGATGCCCATCCCGCCGCCGATGCACAGGCTCGCGAGGCCGCGCTTCAAGTTTTTGTCCTCCATGATGTGCAGCAGCGTCACGAGCACGCGCGCGCCGCTCGCGCCGATCGGGTGCCCGAGCGCGATCGCTCCGCCGCGCTGGTTGAGTTTTTCGATGTCCACCCCGAGTTCCTTCACGCAGCCGAGCACCTGCGCGGCGAAGGCCTCGTTGATCTCGATCGCGTCCACGTCGCCGAGTTTCCAGCCGGTGATCTCGCACACTTTGCGAATCGCACCGACGGGCCCGAGTCCCATCACCGCCGGATCGCAGCCGACCGCCGCGGATGCGACAATGCGTGCACGCGACGCGAGGCCGTGCACACGCACGGCATCATCGCTCGCGAGGAGCACCATCGCCGCGCCGTCGTTGATGCCCGAGGCGTTGCCCGCCGTCACGGTGCCGTCCTTGCGAAATGCGGGCGTGAGTTTTGCAAGCGACTCGATCGTGGTGTCCGCGCGCGGGTGCTCGTCCTGCGCGATCGCTCCGTCGCGGCCAGTCACTGGCACGATCTCGCGGGAGAAATCCACGCGGCTCGCGGCCACGCGACTCTGGCTGCGCGCAGCGAAGACGTCCTGCTCCGCGCGCGTGATGCGGTGCTTGTCCGCAATGCGCTCCGCGGTTTCGCCCATGCCGATTTTCAAAGTCGGATCGGTGAGGCCGTCCACGAGGATCGCGTCGTGCATCGCAGCATCGCCGAGCTTTTTTCCCCAGCGCAAATCGGTCGCGTAATGCGGCGCGCGGCTCATGGATTCCACTCCGCCAGCGAGCACGAGGCCGCTCTCACCGCTCACGATCGCTGCCGCGCCAAGTGCGACAGCCTTCAGCGATGATCCGCACGCCATGTTCACCGTGAATGCAGGAACGTGCTGCGGAATGCCGAGCTTCAGCCCGCACTGCCGCGCGACATTCATCCCGCTGCCCGCCTGCAAGACCTGCCCGAGAATCACCTGATCGATGTGCGCGCGCAGCTTTTCCGCGACGACGGCATCCGCCACCGCACACCCAAGGTCGGCTGCGCTGATGGATTTCAGGCCGCCGCCGAAACGGCCGATGGGCGAGCGTTTCGCCTCGATGATGTGGACGGTTTTCATAGCGGCATAAGTTCTAGCGGTTCGGAAATCGGGGGCGTGAATTGCATCTGTGCGAGCACCTGCATTTGCAAATCAACACCCGGCGCAATCTCGGTGAGTTGCAGTCCCCCATCCGTGAGTTTGAAGACTGCGCGCTCGGTCACGTAGAGCACCTCCTGCCCACGCGCCAGCGCGCTCGGGCCGTGAAAGCACACATGCTGGATCGCGCGCACAAATTTTGGATGGCGGCCTTCCTTCACGATCGCCAGCCGCCCGTTTTCCATCGCCACTTCGAGTTCGCCCGCGCGCAGGGTGAGGCAAAAGACGAGCCGCTTCGCACACTGCGCGATGTTCACAAAGCCGCCGACTCCGGCGAAGCGCCCGGCAAAACTCGCAACGTTCACGCTGCCCTCCGCATCCACTTCCACTGCACCGAGCACGGCGATATCCAGCCCGCCACCGTCGTAAAAATCGAACT
The DNA here is from genome assembly GCA_025355595.1 of Spartobacteria bacterium. GTDB lineage: Bacteria > Verrucomicrobiota > Verrucomicrobiia > Chthoniobacterales > Chthoniobacteraceae > SXWH01. Next base: position 8,787 of record JANXZI010000669.1, on the reverse strand, counting down.
GCGATGGCTGGTCAATGATCGCCTCCGGGAAATGGCTGCACCCGAAACTCAGCCCCGAAGCCGGCACCCCGCCGGTCGGCCCACTCTCGACGGTGAGCGTAAAATCCGCGAGCCGCCCGGTCTCCGTCGCAACCATCGCCACGCTCTCGGGCAGGCCGATGCCGAGGTTCACGATGTCGCCCTTGCGGATTTCCCGCAGCGCGCGCGCGCCGATGATTTTTCGCTCGGAGAAAGGCATCGCCGGCAGCGTGAATGCAGCGTTGCTCCGCTCGACAAAATCGCCCGTGAACGCCGTGCTGAAAGTCTGATCGTGCTGCACGCCGCCGCTCTCGACGACATAGTCCACGAGGATGCCCGGCACGCGCACGGCCTTCGGATCGGCGATGTGATCCACGACGCGTTCCACCTGCGCGATCACGATGCCGCCGTGATTCTTCGCGGCCTGCGCGATCGGCAGCACCTCGGAAATCAGGCCCTCCTTTTCCATCGTGAGATTGCCGCGCGCATCCGCATACGTCGCGCGGATGAGGCCGACGTGGATCGGCACCGGCTTGTAGCGCAGCCACCTCTGCCCGTCGAGTTCGATGCATTCGACGAGCGGCTCCGTCGTGCGCGCGTTCAGCCGCCCGCCGCTTTGCGCGGGATCGATGAATGTGTTCAGCCCGACCTGCGTGATAAGTCCCGGTCGCTTCGCCGCAATCTCTCGCAGCAGCACGCTGAGCACGCCCTGCGGAAAATTGTACGCCTCGATCTCATTCGCCAGCGCGAGTGTGCCGAGCTTTGGCGCGAGGTTCCAGTGGCCGCCGATCACGCGCCGGAGCAAGCCCGCGTGCGCGAGGTGATTCAGCCCACGCTCCGCACGATCCCCCTGCCCTGCGCAGTAGTACAGCGTGAGATCGCGCGGCGTGCCGCTTTTCAAAAAGCGCCGCTCCAGCGCAGCCGTGAGCAGTTCGGGATGCCCCGCGCCGACAAAGCCGCCCACCGCCACCGTCGCGCCGCTCGGGATGGCGGCGATGGCTTCATCGGCAGTCGTGCGGATCGCGAGGGCGCGCATGATTAGCCGCGCCAGCCTCCGTTGATCTCGATGGTCTGCCCGGTCACGTACGACGCCAGCGGCGAGCAGAGAAAAAGAACGACATTCGCGACCTCCTGCACCGTGCCGAAGCGACCGAGCGGAATGTTCTTCATCATTTCCGCGCGCACGTTTTCCGGGATCGTCGCGGCCATGCTCGTCTCGATCACACCCGGCGCGATTGCGTTTGCCCGGATGTTTTTGCGCGCAGCCTCGCGGCTGAGCACGCGCATCATCGCCTGCACGCCGGCCTTCGCGGACGCGTAATTGGCCTGGCCGAAAAAGCCCTGGATGGCCGCGATGCTGCCGAAGCTCACGACCGCGCCGTGGTCGCGCATGATCTCCAGCGCAAATTTGCAGCAGTGAAAGACGCCGGAGAGATTCACGCCGATCACCGCGTCCCACTCGTCGAGGCTCATCTTCGCGATGGTGCGATCCTTGATGATGGCCGCGTTGTTGATCAGAAAATCGAGTCCTCCGTGTTGCGCCTTGATCGCAGCCATCATCGCCTGAACCTGCACCGCATCCGCGACATCCGCCGCGATCACCTCGGCGCTTCCGGCGCGGAGGGCATTGAGTTCCGCCGCGATCTTCTGCGCATCATCACCCGTGCTGCCGATGCCGGGATGATTCAGCACCACGCTCGCACCCGCCTCGTGAAAGGTGCGCGCGACCTGCGCGCCGATGCCCTGCGATGCGCCGGTAACGAGCGCGACTTTGCCGTTTAGATCTATGGTGATGTTCATGGTGCGGAGTCAGCAGTTCCTATCAGCACCGGCGCGATTGGGGAGTGTCTTTTCGCAATGCGTGCCGCACAGCCTTGCTTCGCGCGTGCGTGCCGCCGAGCATCGCGCACTTTTTTCCCACCATGCCCGAGCCCGCCTCCCCGCATTCCATCCGGCGCGTCGTCGTCGCGAGCTTCATCGGCACGGCGATCGAGTGGTATGATTTTTTCCTCTACGGCACCGCATCGGCGCTTGTGTTCAACGGGCTCTTCTTTCCGAATTTTGATCCCGTCGCCGGCACGATGGCCGCGTTCGCGACGTATGCCGTGGGATTTTTTGCGCGCCCGCTTGGCGGCGTGATCTTCGGGCACTTCGGCGATCGCGTGGGGCGCAAATCCATGCTCGTCACCACGCTCATGATCATGGGCCTGGCCACGTTTTGCGTCGGGCTGCTGCCGACGTACGGGCAGGTCGGCATGCTTGCGCCGGTGCTGCTCGTCGCGCTGCGTTTCGTGCAGGGGCTCGGCGTCGGCGGCGAATGGGGCGGCGCGGTGCTCATGGTCGTGGAGCACGCCGACAAGAAGCGGCGCGGACTCTTCGCGAGCTGGGTGCAGGCGGGCGTGCCGGTGGGTCTGCTGCTCGCGACGGGAGTGTTCGGCATCTTCTCGCGGCTGCCGAAACCGGCGTTCCTCGCGTGGGGCTGGCGCGTGCCATTTCTGCTGGGCATCCTGCTCACAGGCATCGGGTTTTTCATCCGCATGCACGTGCGGGAAAGCCCGCTTTTCGAGCAGGCGAAAAGCGCGCAGCCCGCGCCGAAGATGCCGCTCCTCGAAGTCCTCCGCACCCATCGGCGGAACGTCCTGCTCACGATGGGCGCACGTTTCGCGGAGAATGCATTCTTCTCCATCTTCACCGTCTGGGTGCTCACTTACGCGACGCAGCGCCTGGGCATGGAGTGGAGTGCGGTGCTGAATGGCGTGCTCCTCGGCTCCGCTGCGCAGCTCGTCGCCATCCCGCTTTTCGGCGCGCTCTCGGATCGCGTGGGACGCAGGCCCGTGTACCTCGGCGGCGCGATCTTTCTCCTCACGCTGGCCTTCCCGTTTTTTTGGCTCGTGGATTTGAAAAGCACGCCGCTCGTGTGGCTCGCGATCATCATCGGCATGATCGGCCACGCCGCGATGTATGGCCCGCAGTCTGCGTTCTTTTCCGAACTCTTCGGCACCCGCACACGCTACACCGGCGTGTCGCTCGGCTATCAGCTTGCCGCGCCATTCTCGGGCGGGCTCGCCCCACTCATCGCCTCCGCACTGCTCAGTTGGTCCGGTGGAAAGCCGTGGCCCATCGCACTGTATCTCATCGCCATGTCGGTCGTGACGATCATCAGCGTGCTCCTGGCCGCGGAGACGAACCGCCAGGATTTGGTCTGACACAACGCTCCAGCGTAAAGAGACGATGGGGCAAGGCATGTTTGCCGGGAAAAGAACGTCCCTAGAAAGTGCCCGCCGCGGTCCAGAGTCCGGGAATCTAATCATCATGTCGCCTATCCTGTCGCCAATCACACAGAAGGCGCAGGAAATCCAGGAGGCCGCTCGGATGTCAGGCCGCCTGCCAAATGATGCTTGTGCAAGCTTCCCGCTTGCGACTATACACAAATACGCCCGCGCGGAGCGGCGCAACCAACAGCCCACCGAGTTATGCCCCGTTATAATAAAGACCTTTTTATTAGCTACGCTCACATAGACAACCAGCCGGTCGCGTCCGCTCGTGAAGGCTGGATCAGCCGGTTCCATGCGTCGCTCTCGGCGCTCCTGAGCATGAGACTCGGACAAAAGGCAGAAATCTGGCGCGACAACAAACTGCAAGGGAACGACGTCTTTGCCGATGAAATCGTGGACCAGTTCGCACAGACGGCCGTGCTCGTGTCCATCCTCACTCCGCGATATTTGAAATCGGACTGGTGCACGAAGGAGGTCCGGGAATTTTGCAATCGCGGAGGCGGGACGGCGGTGGACAACAAGGCCAGGGTTTTCAAGGTGCTGAAGACGCCCGTGGACACCCAGGACGCGCTGCCTCCCCTGGTGAAGAATATCCTTGGCTATGAATTTTTCACCATGGAAGATGGCGCACCCCTCGAATTGGATCCGGAATATGGGGAAAAATTTGCGCAGGAATATAACCGCAAGGTCGGAAAGCTGGCTTGGGATATTTCCCAGCTTCTAAAGATTCTCGCAGCCAGTGCCGACGCCACGGCCAGTCCGACCGACAGCCAGGCTCCCGCCAAGGCCACCATCTATCTGGCCGAATGCAGTTACGACCGGAAGGAAACCAGGGAAATCTTGGAAGGCGATTTGCGACGCCATGGGTACGTGGTCTTGCCGGATGAGCAGTTACCCCGCGATGAGCCGGAATATGTCGCAGCCGTGGAACGTCTCATGGAGCGCAGCAAGCTATCCATCCACCTCGTGGGCGCGAGTTATGGTGCGGTGCCGGATGGTCCGAGCCAAAAATCCGTGGTCGTCCTGCAAAATGAGATAGCCGTGCGGCGCAGCAAGGCCGCCACCCTGCCGCGTGTCATCTGGCTGCCCGAAGGAACCCAGTCCGGACAGGCCGCGCAGCAGGCATTCATCGAGACACTGCACAGGGATGCCGAGGCGCAATTCGGCGCTGACTTGCTCACGGGCGATATTGAGGCGCTGAAAACCTCGATCTATGCGAGCTTGAAGAAATTGGAAAGGCCGGAGCCGAAGCCCGCGGCAGAGCGCGCCGCCACCGAGAAGGGGTCCAAGCTGATCTATCTCCTCTGCATTGAGAAAGATCGCAAGGCCACCGTCCCAGTCCGCAAATATTTCCGGGAAAGGGGCTGCGAGGTTTCGCTGCCGGCCTTCGAGGGTGATGCCGCAGCCATCCGCGAGGCACACCAGCAACTGATGGCCGACTGCAACGCATTGATCGTCTTCTATGGTGCGGGCGATGAGGCATGGAAGCGAACCATGGACAATGAGCTAAAGAGGATGGGGAGCTATCGCGGCGGCAGGCCATTTCCACCCATCCATACTTATCTCGCAGAGCCGAAGACGGGCGACAAGGAGGACTTCATAGACATGGGCGAGTCGAACCTGATGAACGGCCTCGCGGGCATGCCCGACGCGCAGATGGCGGCATTGGTGCAAGCCATGGACGCCGCGTCTGCCACTTCATAGCTTTGCCTTTTTTTATCTATGTCCATGAGCATCGGCACCGCAGGCTCCCTTTATCCCTATCCGGGCCTGAGACCATTTCGCGAAGAAGAGGAATTCCTATTTTTCGGACGGGAAAATCAGGTTGATTCGATGGTGGACCGGCTGGCTGCGAAGCATTTTCTCGCGGTCATCGGGACATCGGGGAGCGGCAAGTCCTCGCTGGTCAACTGCGGGCTGCGCCCGGCACTGCGCGCGGGCCTGATGGCCAAGGCGGGCACGACATGGCGGATGGCGCAATTTCGCCCCGGCAACGATCCGCTGGGCCGGATGGCCATGGCGCTCTCGGAGGACGGCGTCCTGTTTCATGACTATCAGGCCGCAGGGCTGACGCTGACGGATATCGTGGACACCACCTTGCGCATGAGCAAGCTGGGGCTGATTGATATTTATGAGCAGGCCAAGCTGCCCGCTGGGGTGAACCTTCTCATCGTGGTGGATCAGTTCGAGGAGCTTTTCCGCTACCGGCAGGTAAGCAGCGGCGCGGAGCAGAAGGCGTCTGACATTGCCGAACAAGCCGCCGCCTTTGTGAACCTGCTGCTGGAGGCCGCGGCACAGACGACCTATCCCGTCTATGTCGTGCTGACCATGCGTTCAGACTTTCTTGACGACTGCACGCAATTTCCCGGTTTGGCCGAGGCCATCAATGCGGGACAATATCTGGTGCCCCGGATGACGCGGGACGAACGCCGGGCTGCGATCACGGGCCCGGCCGGGGTCGCAGGCGCGGAGATTTCGCCGGTGTTGCTGACGCGCCTGATTAACGATGTCGGCGACAATCCGGATCAGCTTTCCATCTTGCAACATGCGCTGAATCGCACCTGGGCGCGCTGGTTGCACGAGAGCGGCGCAGAGGGGCCTGTGGACTTGAGCCATTACGAATCCATCGGCACGATGGCGAATGCGCTGGATCAACACGCGGAAAGGGCCTTTGCCGAACTGGACACGCCGCGCAGGCAACAGGTCTGCGAAAAGATATTCAAGGCACTTACCGACAAGGCGACCGATCCCCGCGGCATTCGGCGCCCGACGACGATAGCCACACTCTGCGCGCTGGCAAATGCGGCTGATTCGGAGGTCGCTGAGGTGATTGAGATATTCCGAAAAGTCAGCCGTTCATTCCTGATGCCGCCGGCCGGAGAGCCGCTGCTGCCGGGGACGGTGATAGATGTCTCCCACGAAAGCCTCATGCGGGTATGGCAGCGGCTTATCAAATGGGCAGATGTCGAGGCCCGGTCGGCACGGATCTATCGCCGACTGGCCGAGACGGCGTCGCTCCATGCAGCGGGCAATGCAAGCCTGTGGCGCGATGCCGAGCTGGCCTATGCGCAGGAATGGAAGGAACGCGAAGCTCCCAATGCCACTTGGGCAGATCGCTATGCCGCAGGTTTTGAGCATGCGATGGCATTTCTCCAGTCCAGCGAGGCCTCGCATGTCGCGGAACTGGACGAAACACGGCAGGATCAGGAAGCGGACCGGCTGGCAAAGGAACGTGAGATGGAATATAAGGCCCAGGCGGAATCCGAGCGGGCAAAGCTGGAGTTGCAAACCCGGGCCGCGCGACGCCAGCGCCAGTTGCTCTATGGGATGGCATTACTCTTAGTCGGCATGGTTGCGGTCACGCTGTTCGCATTTGACAAGGAGAACCAGGCTGTGCTTGCGAGCAACGAGGCTGTGACGGCAACTAAAATGGCCAGGAAGGCAACTGATGAAGCGATGAAGGCCAATGAGGGGGCGCGCAAACTTATCCAATATATGGATGCGCAAATCGTGGAGGCCTTTGCGCAGTCGGTGCCGTTGCAACTGCGCGAACGGGTCAATGCCAAGGTCGAGGCGTTCCACACCGAACACGGATTGCCTGAATCCATGGCAGTCGGCGAGCTTATCAGTTACTATCTCCGCAAGGCGCGGGTCCATCTCGATTCCGGGCAGCGCTACCAAAATTCCCGCATGGCCCAAAAGAGCAAGAACCTCTACATTTTATGGGAACACAAGACGGCTGCCGATGATCTAAATATGGCAATTCGCCTCTGTGACACTCCGACCGCGAAGGCTCTCGGCGACCGCGGAATCGTCCGCGATCTGATTCTCGCCCATTATTACCTGGCGATGCTGTCCATGCTGTCCAAGGATGCCGCCGGAAGCGCGACGCACCTTCGCGATGCGCAGGCGATCATGGACGGCTTGACGAAAGCCACGACTTTTCCGCAGGCCCATTGGCTGCACTGGATGGGTCTGCCAAACCTCGAAGCCTGCACGGGTGACGCGACATCCGACCTCGCCGCGATGATCGCCGGGTTCGTGAGCTTGAAGCCGAAATTGGCAGAACCGGCGAGCGGGACAGATGTGGCGCAGAGTCATTCCAATGGGCTGGGGATGCGCTTCGTGCCGATACCAGGGATTGCGGCACAATTTTCGACCTGCCAGACACGGGTGAAGGACTTCCGCCAGTTCATCAGGGAAACTGGCTACGTGCATATGAGGGAGACTGCGGACGAGAATTCGGGGATGTGGTCCTGGGATCAGGACGGTTACAAACAGCGCGGGCACTCGTGGAAAGATCCGGGCTTCCAGCAGACGGAGGAACACCCTGTGGTGGGCGTGAGTTGGATTGACGCAAACGCATTTTGCAACTGGCTGACCTTACGAGAGCGCGCTGGTGGAAAGCTGCCAGCGGGGTGGGAATACCGCCTGCCGACGGATCACGAATGGAGCATGGCGGCGGGGCTGGACGCGGAAGAGGCCACGCTGAGGCCCGATGAGAAGGACGGAAAAATATTGGACCGGTATTTTTGGGGAGACGCATTCCCTCCACCCGCGCAATCGGGGAACTACGCCGGGAAAGAGGCCAGGGACGGGCACTTGCCGCTGCATATCCGCATCCTCCAAGACTATCGCGACGAGTTTCCGCGGACAGCGCCCGTGGGAACTTTCAAACCCAACCGGTACGGTCTGTTCGATCTCGGTGGCAACGTGATGGAATGGTGCGAAGACAAATTTGAAACAGGCGGCAAATACGAAAACCGGACTGTGCGCGGTGCATCGTGGCTCACTTCCAACAACACCCAGATGCTTTCCTCGCGCCGGGACTGCGAGATTCCGATGCTTCGCTGCGCGGACTACGGGTTCCGCTGCGTCGCTGCCCCGGCTTCCCGGTAGGACAGGATCATTGCGGACGATACGAGCGGGGCTCGTCTCAGCCGCGGGCTTCGAGGCCGGTGAGCGTGCCGGTGCTGGTGCCGAATTTGTCCGCGGGGATGCCGAGTCGCTGGAGCATCGTCACGTAGAGGTTCGAGAGCGGCGGCGGTTCGGCGGGGTCGAAGGCAAGGTGCTGGCCGTGCCGGAAACCTCCGCCGACGAGGAGCACGGGGAGGTTTTTTGTCGAGTGGTTCGCGGCGTTGCCGAGATTGCTGCTGAAGAAAACCATCGTGCGATCCAGCAGAGTCTCGCCCTGTTCCTCGGTCTTCTTCAGCTTTTCCATAAAGTCGCGCAGCGCCTTCATTTTCTCCAGCTCGACGAGGCGGAGCTGCGCGATCTTGGTCGGATCCTGGCCGTGGTGCGAGAGGTCGTGATGCCCCATCGCGACGCCCTGGATCGGCGGCACCTGGCTCGTGCCGAGGAGCAGCATCGAGACGAGGCGCGTGGAATCTGTCTGCAACGCGAGGTGCGTGAGATCCAGCAGCAACCGCGTTTTTCCCACGAGGTCGGCGGGGATCATGTTGTTCTGCAGCGGCGGCACGGTGACTTTCGGCTT
>JANXZI010000628.1 GCA_025355595.1 Spartobacteria bacterium | reverse complement strand
TGCGAGAAGCCCGCGTTCGAGTGGTTGTCATTCTTGCCCGTGGCGCGATCCGGACCGACGAGCGGCGTGGGGCTGATGAGCACCTTCCACGTCGCATCGCTGCCTTTCACCGTGCGCTTGAACCACGCCTTCTGTTCCGCGCCCCAGATCGTTTTCTCCGGGCCGTCGGGCATTTTGTTTGGCGAGCGAAAATCCCGCCCGTCCGTGAACCACACCTGCAAATCGCGCCCCCATCGCACCGTGCGATAATCGCTCGCGCCGAGCGGTGCCTGCTCGCGGAAAATTTTCTGCCCCTCGGCAAATGTGAGTTCGCCAGCCTTCATCCCCGGCCAGCAGTCGTCGCTCAGAGTGTCGTGGTCGTCCTTCAGCCAGTACGTCGAGGTGGCGCGCATCGCCGCGTGCAGGCGCGGCAGGCTGAACATCCGCTCCCAGTGCAGCCGCGCGAGCGACGGCGACACCGCGCGCGGCGGATTGCTGTCGTAGTACACGAGGTCGCCCGTCAGCGAGATAAAGCGCGGATCGAGCGCGAGCATGGAGGGATAAATCGGATGCCCGTCCGTGTGATCGCGATCCTGGTAGCCCTGGCACGTCATCACGCAAAAGCGCAGCGCTGTCGCGGCCTCCGGTGCGGGCGCGGTGTGGAATTTTCCGCGCAGGCTTTCATGCGCCGCTCCGCCCGCCCCCGCGGTCTCGCTCGCATAGTGATACGTGCTGCCCGCCTTCAGTCCCGCGAGAGCGCACTGATGAATGCCGTCCTTCTCCTCACTCACGTCCGCCCAAGGCGTCTCGATCGCATCGCTGAGATCCTCACGCAGCGAATACCGCACACGCACACGCCCGGACATCGCGGGACACGCGCCTTCGATCTCCTCCACGGGCGGCGTCGGTGCCGGCGGCCACTTCTGCTTCTCGCCCTTTTGCAGCGCGGGATACGGCTTGCCTGCGTCATTGCGCGCAGCGTGTTTCGTGAGCCGCATCCACACGATCGCCGTCGTGTCCGTCACCTCGCCGACACGCACGCCAGTGGCCTGATGCGATCCGCCCTGCGCCGCCCGTGCGAGCGGCGATGCGAGCGCAGCCACAGCCGCCGTGCCGATGAAGTCGCGCCGCGTGATGCGACGCCGCGGAGTGGGATTCATGTTCATAATTTCTGTTTCAGGTTCGTTTCGGGTTTGTTTCGTCGGCGGTGATGGGGAGGAGATTCAGCCGCTCCGCGGCGAAGGACGCATGCGGAATGATGAATGATGAAGCGGGCCCAGCAGGAGTGAGAGCGGGAGGTGTCGGGGCGTGAGCAGTGTCAGTTCGCAGCGGACATTTTCTTTTTGATTTTGACTGGTGCAGGATGCCGCGGGGGGGGTCGAAGTGTTCATCATCGTGGTTTGGGTTCCACCGCGGAGGTTTCGACTTCGCTGGCAAGCACGATGAACCGAAGCGTGCGGGGATGCGTAGGGAGGCGGGAGCGGAGATTGCGTGGCGTGTGCGGGATGGAGCAAGCTTCCGTTTCGTCGGCGGGTGCCGCGTGTTCTAAGGAAAACATCCGTGGCGGCATTCCCATTCGTTCTTCTCCCCCATGATTCCACTGCGATTTCCAAAGGCGATCCCTCGCCCCTCCACGGTTTTGATTTTCCGCACGCTGCACGCGCAGACGCTGCTCGCTCGCATCGTCATCGTCCTCATTTCCGTTGCCTTCCTGAGTGCAACCGCACTTGCGCAGGCGCCGGAGCAGCCGTGGCTCTACACGCATGCGCGCGCGCTGCCGAAGCATCTCACGAATCAGGGCAGCGGCTATTTTTCTCTCGTCGAGGGGAAGAACGGGCGGCTCTACATCGGCACGGCGAAATACGGGGAGAACGCGTATCTCGTGGAATACGATCCCGCGTCGCAGGAGATGCGCGTGGTCGTGGATTGCATGAGGGAGATCGGCTCGACGGCGACGGGCTTTGCGGCGCAGTCGAAGATCCACACGCGGAACAATGTCGGCGCGAGCGGGAAGATTTACTTCGGCACGAAGCAGGGATACCCGGATGTGAAGAAGGGCGAAAAGGTCACCGACTATCTCGGCGGGTATCCGATGGTGTTCGACCCGGAGACGGGGAAGACGCGCGTGTATCCGGTGCCGGTGAAGCATCACGGGATTATCAGCATCACGCCCGACGAGTCGCGCAACGTCGCGTACATCTCGACATGCTCGGACGAGCGGCCCGTGGAGAGTTCGCATTTCATGAAGCTCGATCTCGCGACGGGCGAATATCGCGACCTCGGCGAGACGAACCACCTGTATGCGTTCATCGTCGTGGATTTCCTCGGGCGCGCGTATCACCCCATGCGCGGCGGAGACATCCTGCGCTACGATCCGAAGACGGACAAAGTCGAGCGGCTGAAACAGACGATTGACGGTCGGCTACCGACGGCGGACTCGCACCTCGCGGATGAAAATTCGCATCCGATCAACTGGGAAATCTCGACGAACCGAAAGACGCTCTACGCGGTCGCGATGAGCACGAACCAGCTCTTTTCCTACGACCTCACGGCGAAGGGCGACACGCTCGAAGGCCGCAGCCTCGGCAAGCTCTGCGCAGTCGCCGAGAGCACGGACTGCCGCGCGCTGTGCGTCGCGCCGAACGGCGTCGTGTGGGCTGCGCTCGTGGCAAAATACGACAAGCGCCGACCATTCGCGCACCTCGTGAGCTACAAGGCCGGCGACGCTCCGCCGACCGACCACGGCCCGCTCGCGGTGAAAAACACCGACTTCACGCAGTTCACGGACCAGAAGGGCGAGCCGTTCCCGTGGCACCACGGCTTCCGGCGTTTCGGCGACGGCAACCTCATCCCGCAGCACGCAATCCTCGGCGTGGCCGCGACGCACGGCGCGCAATACGTCCTCTCGCTCGCGCCGCTCACGCTGCACGAAATCCACGCGCGCCCGCACCCCCACATCGCCGAAGTGCGCAAACCGGTCGCGGCGATCACGACGGTGTATCACTACAATTCGCACTCCGATCTCATCATCGGCCGCGCGTTGCAGACCGACACGCTCGACGGCCAGGGCCGCGTGCCTGCGCTGCAAATCGCGTCCCTTTACGTGGACCAGAAACCGAAGACCGACACGAGCCGGCGCATCGCCACCGACCTCGCGGTCCCGCTCGCGAAGACGGTCGCGGAGACGCTCACGCTCGGGCAGGAAAAAATCGCCGTCGAGGGCGCGCTCGTCGTCGCGGAGCACGGCGACTATCCGCTCTCGCCGACCAGCGCAATCGCGTATCCGAAGCAGAAATGGTTCGAGGAGATTTTCAAGACAGTGGACAAATATGGACGCCGCGGGCTCCCGGTTTTTTGCGACAAGCACCTCTCCGACACATGGGCCGACGCGAAGTGGATCTACGACGAGGCGAAGAAGCGCGACATGCCGCTCATGGCCGGATCGTCCGTGCCCTCCGCGTGGCGCAATCCGCCGATTGACCTGCCGCGCGGCGCGAAGCTGAAGCAGATCGTCATGGTCTCCTATCACCGCATAGACATCTACGGCTTCCACGCGCTCGAAGCCATGCAGTCGCTCATCGAGCGCCGGGCCGGCGGCGAGACCGGCGTGGCCGCGGTGCAGACGATCACTGGCGACGACGTGTGGGCCGCCGCCGAGCGCGGCGTGTACGATCGCAAGCTGCTCGATGCCGCGCTCGCCGCGATGCGCGAACGCCCGCTCCCGCCCGGCAAGCGCGTCGAGGAACTCGCGAAGCAACCCGTGCTCTGCGTCATTGACTACCGCGACGGCCTGCGGGCCTGCCTCTTCATGCTGAACGGCGCGGTGCAGGAATGGGCGACCGCGTGGAAGGACGATCATGACCGCGTGACGAGCCTCACATTTGTCATCCAGGACGAGCGCCCATTTTCACATTTCGGAATCCTGTTCAACGGCATCGAGCAATTCATGCACACGGGCCGCGCGCCGTGGCCCGTCGAACGCACGCTGCTCACCAGCGGCATCGTGGACGAATGCCTCCGCTCGCAGTCCGAAGGCGGCGCACGGCGCGAGACGCCGCACCTCGACGTGATCTACAAGAGCGGGTGGAACTGGATCCAGCCCACCTCCCCGCCACCCGTGCGCCCGCGCGGATCGCAGTAGGCGCACGGCCGCAGTAGGCGCACGGCAATGGTACCGAAGATCGCGCCATGAGGTCGCACCATGAGGGCCAAAGGCCCGCTGACAAACCAGCCAAGGGCAACGCCCTGGGTCACGGACCACAAGAAGATCAAAGCCCCAGCGGGGCGGCACGTTTCTTGTCACGCCCATTCAGAGCTTTGTCCTTTCTTCACATGCACTCCCAGGGCGTTGCGCTGGGCTGACTTGTCTTGCGCCGTTGGCGCATCTGCACAGGCATGACTTTCGGAACACTATGAATGCGGATGGCGGCGGGATTTGGCTCCTCGCCAATGCCGTCCGAAGGGAAACAACCGCGCTCCGCGTTTGTCCCGCCTTGCTGCATGCCGGAGTTGGAATCACGCGGGGCTTGTCGCCGGCGGCCCGGCACGCGATAAGGCCGCCCATGAAACGCACCCCAGCCTCCGCCTTCCTCCGCTCCACTTTTACCGCCGCCGCGCTCGCCGTGCTCGGCATCATGCCCCGCGCGTCCGCGGAAATCGCCGTGAAGAACGGCGACAAAATTGCCTTCCTCGGCGACTCTATCACCCAGGGCGGCTGGGGAAATCCCGCGGGCTACGTGCGGCTGGTCATCGCGGGGCTGGAGGCAAATAGTGTGAAGGCGGAGCCGGTGCCCGCGGGCATCAGCGGGCATAAGTCGGACCAGATGCTCGCGCGGCTCGAAAAGGATGTGCTCAGCAAAAAGCCGCAGTGGATGACGCTAAGCTGCGGCGTGAACGACGTGTGGCACGGCAAGCGCGGCGTGCCGCTCGACGATGCGACGGCGAAGGCCGGCGAATACGATGAGAAGGTCGCCGAGCGCGGGACTTACAAAAAAAACATCACGGCGATCATCGAGAAGGCCGCGGCGGCCGGTGCGAAGCCGGTCATCCTCACTGCGACGGTGATCAAGGAGGAACTCGACAACGCGGAGAATGCGCTCCTCGCACCGTACAACGATTTCCTCCGCGCGCTCGCGAAGGAAAAGCACCTCCCGCTCGCGGATCTGAACGCGATGTTCCAGGAGCGCATCAAAAAGGAAAACAAGCCCGGCACGAAGGTGCTCACGAGCGACGGCGTCCACATGAACGGCGAGGGCAACAAGCTGATGGCCATCGGCGTCCTGCAGGCGCTCGGGCTCAATGCCGCGGAACTCGAAAAGGCCAAGGCCTCGTGGGCGCCGCTCGAAGCCGCCGCCGCGGAAGCCGCAAAGATAGCCGCCGAAGCCAGGGCCGCTGCCGAGAAGGCCAAGGCAGATGCAAAGGCAAAAGCTGACGCGGAAAAGGCCAAGGCCATCGCGCAGTAGCAGCAGGGCGAAGCAGGCGAGGTTTTCCAACCTCGCGCGGAGTGGCTGCGACGCCCTCGTCGCAGAAGTGTGTGCGCAACACCTCGG
>JANXZI010000620.1 GCA_025355595.1 Spartobacteria bacterium | reverse complement strand
GCATCTTCATGTTCATGGAGGGCGCGCCTTCGCAGATCGATCTGTTCGACCCGAAGCCGAAGCTGAATGAGCTGAACGGCCAGCCGCTGCCGGAATCCATGACGAAGAACGTGCGGTTCGCGTTCATCAAGAAGGAGACGGCGCGGCTGATGGGCTCGCCACGGAAATTTGCGAAGCACGGGCAGTGCGGGATGGAGTTCAGCGACCTGCTGCCGCATCTCGCGACGTGCGCGGATGATCTGCTGCAGGTGCGCTCGATGCACACGGATCAATTCAACCATCACCCCGCGCAGCTCGTGATGCACTGCGGGCGCGCGGCGTTCGGCCTGCCGACGATGGGCGCGTGGCTGAACTACGGGCTCGGCTCCGAGTCGCGCAATCTGCCGGGCTACGTGGTGCTGAGCGCGGGGCGGGGGACGAGCGGCGGGGCGTCGCTGTGGCAGAGCGGGTTTTTGCCGTCGGTTTATGCGGGCGTGCAATTTCGCTCGCAGGGCGCGGCGGTGCTCAATCTCGAAAATCCCGCGGGCCTGCCGCCGGAGCTTCAGCGCGCGGGGCTCGACACGCTCGCGGGGCTGAACGAGGTGCGCTTCGAGCAGATGCGCGATCCGGAAATCCAGAGCCGCATCGCGGCGTATGAACTGGCGTTCCGCATGCAGACCGCTGCGCCGGAGCTGATCGATCTTTCCAAGGAAGACCCGAAGACCATCGAGGCTTACGGCGTGAAACGCGAGGATCTGAAGGTGAATGCGACTCGCGCCGGCGGGCAGGGGCAATACAAGAGCTTCGCGACAAACTGCCTCCTCGCGCGTCGGCTCGTGGAGCGTGGCGTGCGCTTCGTGAATGTCGTGCATGCGTCGTGGGATCATCACTCGAATCTCGACAACGAACTTACGTTCAACGCGGGCATGAGCGACCAGCCTGTCGCCGCGCTGATCCAGGATTTGAAGACGCGCGGCCTGCTCGATGAGACGCTGGTGGTGTGGTGCGGAGAATTCGGACGCACGCCGCTCGGCGAGAACCGCGGCGGGAGCAAGAATGTCACCGGGCGCGACCATCATCCGAATGCGTTCACCGTGCTGCTTGCGGGCGGTGGGATCAAAGGCGGGCAGACGTATGGCGAGACGGACGAGATCGGCTGGTCGGTCGTGCGCGATCCGGTGCACATCAATGATCTGCACGCGACGATCCTGCATCAGTTTGGCATCGATCACCTCCGCCTCACTCATCGTTTCCAGGGGCGCGATTACCGCCTCACGGATGTGGCGGGGAAGATCGTGAAGCCGTGGCTGGCGTGATCCATTCGTAGCCGCCGAGGGTGGCCACGGGAGGCTCGACGCGGTGCGTTTTGCCTGTGCATGAATGTCTGAAATGCGCGCGTTTGCGCTGTGTTTGTCTGTCCCATTTCCCATATGAAAATCCTCGCGCTTCTTCTCATTACGATCACCGGTGTCGCATTTGCAGCGGACAAGCTCGCCGATGCGCGTCGTGCAAAAAAATCCGGCTTCACGTATCCGCCGGTATTTTCCGGGGCGCAGATCGTGACTTACAAGACGGTCGGTGAGACGAAGCTCGCGCTGAATATTTTCAATCCCGAGGGGCACAAGGCTTCGGACTCGCGGGCGGCGATTGTGTTCTTCTTCGGCGGCGGGTGGACGAGCGGATCGCCGGCGCAATTTGAAGAGCAGTGCCGGTATCTCGCGTCGCGCGGGATGGTGGCGATCACGGCGGATTACCGCGTGGCGTCGCGGCATCAGGTGAAGGCGGCGCAGTGTGTGGCGGATGCGAAGTCGGCGGTGCGCTATGTGCGCGCGCACGCGAAGGAACTGGGGGTGGATCCGAAGCGCATCGCGGCGGGCGGCGGTTCGGCGGGCGGGCACATCGCGGGTTGCACGGGGACGCTGCCGGGGCTCGATGAGCCGAGTGAGGACAAGACGGTGAGTTCGGTGCCGGATGCGATGGTGCTTTTCAATCCCGCGCTCACACTCGCGCCGGTGGATGGGAATGATTTCGGCGGCTTCGGCACACGGGTCGGTGTGGAGCGCATGGGCGCGGAGGCGACGGCGATTTCGCCGACGCACAATGTGAAGGCTGGCACGCCGCCGACGATCATCTTCCACGGCAAGGCAGATTCGACGGTGCCATTCGCGACGGTGGAAGTTTTTGCGGCGGCGATGAAGAAGGCGGGGAATCGCTGCGAGGTCGCGGGTTTCGAGGGACAGCAGCACGGGTTTTTCAATTTCGGTCGCGGTGACAATGCGATGTTCATCGCGACGCTCACGCAGGCGGACAAGTTCCTCGCATCGCTCGGATGGCTGAGCGGGGAGCCGACGGTGGACGCATTTTTCAAAACCTCGAAATGAAGACACCAGGCATTCTGCACACCGTCCTCGCGCTGCTGGCGGCGGCATCTTTTCTCATGCCGTCGAGCCGCGCCTTCGCCGCGGACAAGCC
>JANXZI010000606.1 GCA_025355595.1 Spartobacteria bacterium | reverse complement strand
TCGCAGCGCGATGCTCGGGCGTATCGTCGTCATTCTGCTGGAAATGCGGGAGCCGTCCGCCCGTGCGTGCGCGCGCCTCGTCGTGCGAAAGATTGAGGAATTCCGCGTTGCGCTTCGGCCGCCACGGGAAGCTGTAGATGCGGTAAAAGCCGAGCGTGTGGTCGATCCGGAAGATGTCGAAGATCTCGGTGAGCTTGCCCACGCGCCTGCGCCACCACGCGAAGCCGTCTGACTCCATCACATCCCAGCGGTAGAGCGGGATGCCCCAGTTCTGCCCCCAGCGCTGCACGAAGAGGTCGTCCTTGAAATACGTCTCCGGCGGAGCACCGCCGCACCATTCGAGATCGAACTGCTCGGGCTGGAAAAAAACATCCGCACTGCACCACGAGA
This sequence comes from Spartobacteria bacterium, assembly GCA_025355595.1. Classification (GTDB taxonomy): domain Bacteria; phylum Verrucomicrobiota; class Verrucomicrobiia; order Chthoniobacterales; family Chthoniobacteraceae; genus SXWH01. The sequence goes on along the minus strand of JANXZI010000606.1, from coordinate 1,803 downwards.
TCCCGATCGGCACATCGCCCATGAGCCGCACGCCGCGCGCAGCCGCGTGCGCCCGCACCGCGCGCCACTGCGTGAAGCACAGCCACTGCGCGTATGCGTGGAAGCGCAGCCGCGCCTCAAACAGGCGCGGATTTTTTTTCCGCTGCTCATCGCGCCAGGCGCGCGCCTTTGCCGCCGTGTTCAGCGAGTCCGGCCAGCTCGTCCAGTCCTCGTGCCCGGCCTCCTCCATGAGCACGCGGAAGAGGCAGAAATCCTCCAGCCATCCCGCCTCCGCGGCGCGGAACTTCGCAAACTGCCGCCCACGCGTCGTCGCCGTGCCGAGCCGCGCGAACGCACGCCTCAGCAGCGCCTCCTTCAGTTCGCGGACGCGCACATACTGCACCGCGCCCGCGCGGAGCTGCTCGACGTGAAATTTCGCCAGCGTCTCGTGGAAAAAATCCGCATCCAGTTCCGGCACCGCGCCGGGATTCAGCTCGAGCGTGAGCCAGTCGAGCGCGACGGAGCTGATCGCATTGTACGGGCTGCAGTCGCTGCCCGTCGCATTGATCGGCAGGAACTGCAAAAAACCGAGCCCCGTGTCCGCCGCCCAGTCCGTGAGTTCGCGCACGCCGCCCGTGTCGCCGATGCCGAGGTCGCCCTCGGTGCGGATTGCAAAAGTCGGAATGAGAACACCCGCGCGGCGCGGTCGGATCGTGGCCATGTCCCCCCGTTAAAAACACCGCCGCGCTGCGTGGCAAGGCTGCACGTCGCCACCGCGCATTTCGAGCCGGCGGGCGGAAGACGCCGCGCCCCCCTCGCGACCGTGAACCGCATCGCGGGGAAAACGGGCTGATTGATTTGTGAAACCACCGCGTTGACTGATTCCTGATTCAGCGGAAAATGCACCCATGACGGTGAAACTCTCCAACACAGCGGAAGCATACGTGCAGGAAATCATGCGCGATGGCTCCCACGGGAACGCTGAACAAGTCGTGGATTCACTCATTCTCAAGCAGCGTGCGGACGACCGCCACGAGGCCGCATTTCCGCCGCTCACGCCGGAGCAGTTCGAGGCGGAATTGTTGAAAGGCGTGCGGAGTCCGCATCGCCCGTGGGTGCCGGGAGAATTTCGCAAACTGGCCGAGCGATTGATCGCCGAGCAGGCGGGCCAATGAGCCTGGCAGTGCGGATCGCGTCGGAATTTCATCAGGACGTCGCGTTGCAAATCCAGTGGTATCTGCTCCACGCGAATGCGCAGGTCGCGGGCGACTACGCGGATGCGGTGGATGCTACGCTCGAATTCCTCGGCCGATTTCCAGAGCTTGGGCCGCACTGCCGTTTTTCGCATCCCGAACTCCGCGACTTGCGGCAGTTCCGTGTCGGCGGCTCTTTCGACCGCCACCAGATTTTCTATCGTGTGACCGCATCGGAATTGATCGCCGTGCGCACGCTCCACGGAGCGCGCGACCTCCCGAGACGCCTGCTCGATCCGCCGGGGGCGGAATGATCCAACTCGCAACGCCTGTCCCCGGATGTCCGCCTTCACGCGCCGCCGCACTGGCTCCATGCAGCCCCGCCCCTCACCACGAAGCTCACGTTGCTGGCCGTTGCCACGGCACCCTTCGGGCTGCCTGCCGTTTCGACAGGCTCAAGGCCCGGAGCTTACCGAGGGGCGGCAGGCGATGTCGCTCCGCTCCATTCCCCGCGCAAAAAGAGGCGTTGTCAGGACTTGTCAGGACTTGTCAGGACTTGCAAAGTCTTCGCCTTGGCAACGAGCGGGGAACCCGCTAGCCTCCCTCCCGTGAGCACCATCACCGCCATTCT
>JANXZI010000593.1 GCA_025355595.1 Spartobacteria bacterium | reverse complement strand
CGCGCGACCCCTGTGAGGCGCATCACAGGCTCCCGCTGTTTCCCAAAGGTGGCGTTCGCCGCAGCCGCCGAATAGCTGCGCGCTTCGCCATCGAGCAGGATCTGCCGGACCACTGCGGTCATGTCGCCCCGTACGCCGGAGCCGTTGTTCCTCCATTTTTGCACCACCCGATAGACATAGCCTGGGCTGGGATGGCTGGTGACAAGGCGCTGGATCAACTGCCGGCACACATACGGCGGCACGTTGTCGTTGTCGCAGATGTTATCCATCGCACGGTCCATCTCCGTCATCCCATACTGGTCGTAAGGATGTGGCAGGGTCGTCCCGGCATTGTCCGCCTGCGAGCCGGTCACTGCGGCAAGGCCGCTCGATGTGGTGTATGTCGCCGGAATGACGGTCGCACCGGTGACCGCGGCATTCGTATAGGAAGTCGGAGCGACCGTGCAACTGATGCCGACCTTGAATTGCGTGGCGCTTACGATTTCAGTCACCCGCTGCATCCCATTGATTGTCGTGCCTGAGGTGCTGACATTCGATATGCGGATCGTGTCTCCGACTCTCAGCCCATGCGCGGTTGCCGTGGTGATGACGCATGGCGAGGCCACGCTGACATTGCTCAGTGTCACCCGGGGAGTGAGCCCGGTCGCCGCCGGGCTGACCACGTTGTTGAGCAGGAGCTTTGGATTGATGAGGTCATGCTGCGTCGGAACGAGAACCATCGCATTGAGGTAATCCGACGCTGGGCTGGTACTCGATGGCAACCGACCGCTCGACTGGTTGGCCTGCGCATAGTTCCAGCCGGTCAGCAATCCGGCCATGCCGAGGATGCTCGGCTGGGTGTAAGTCGGAATGAGTTCGGCCTTGGAATTCAGGACAAAGCGACCATCATCCCAGATGCGATTCAGCCCGACGGAAAATAGCTGCATGATCTCACGCGCATAGTTCTCGTTCGGGTGGCGGCCAATGGTGAGATCCTCCTTCTGGTTGCCACGCATGTCGAGGTACAGGCCCATCGCCGGAGTGAGTGTCGCGCCCTTGAGGATGCCGCGGAAGTTGCCGCTGTCCGGCACGCCCGATGTCGGCAGGCAGTTGTCCACGAGCGTATCATAATAGTCCGCCAGCACGCGGCCATTATTCTGGAGCGGCCCGGTGTTATTGGCCCAGGAGACGACCAATATCTCGCTGAGCGCGAAGGCGAGCCGCTGGCGGAGCTGATCCTGCCCGGTGATGGAATACTTCCACCAAGCGTCGGTAAAAAGCGATGAGGGATAGGGGAGGTTGATATCCGCAGTCAGCCCGGCAACGACATCGTTGGAAGAATGGCTCGCCGGCTTGGTAAGCTGGTCATCTATCCACTGGCTGTAAGAATGGGTCGTCAGGTACGCGACATCCGCAGGGCTGGCTCCAAATGTGGCCTGGTTGAGGAAGCGCGCGGCGTGGGCGGGATTCGAGGGGGAATCCGTCGTCGCGGGTTCCGGATAAGTGGTCGCGTCCGGCGGCGTTTGCGAGCCGTCCACGCGGGTGAGATTGCCCCGGATTTCTCCGCTCGGAAATGTCACCGAATGGACGTTGAGATAAATCTTACCCTGGGCGATCGCATCGCGGATTTGCTGAATGGTTGTGACCGTGCCTGCGGGGGTGAAATTCCAGACGTAGCCGCCGTCCGCCGTCCTCAGTTCGGGATGGAATGCATCCACGTCATCTATGTCGAAGAGAATATTATTCGTCGTGGCCGAGTGAACGATGCCGTCGGCGGAGGTGAACGCATCCCAGTGCAGATGGTAGTTCGTCCGCGGCGAGCCGAGGTTCTGATAGCTGAAATGGAGGATGGCCTGCGTCTGATCCGCGCTGACCTGCAGGTTCGCCGAGCCGCTGGCCTTGGTCGTCACCGATCCCTGTGGGCCGAGATTGCCCGCATAGAGCGTCCCGGTCGAGGGTGTCACAGGCGGGTAGTCGTATGGCTGAAAGATGTAACTCGGGGCAATGCCACTGAGTGGATAACCTTGCAGTGTGCCGCCGCCATTCGGGATTAGCGGCGTCGCGGCATTCGGGTTTGCATCGCCGGTCACTGCTGGAGCGGTGCCAATGTCGTCCTGGCACCAGCCGACGGCAAGATAGTCGTCCGCGCCGACTGCGCCGCTGCCGGTATTTTGCAGGGCCTCGAAATAATACTTCTGCCCGGCGACGAGTGAGAGCCACTGGGTCTGCTGGGATGCCGATGTATTCCATGTTTTCTTGGTTGCGGCCGGGACCGTCCTGGTCACCGTCGCCCGCCTGACACGGTTTACATATTCCGCATCATTGGATATCCACAGCTCCGCGGAGCTGTTCGCATCGATCCAGAAGTAATAGTTCCCTGTCTTGGGCGGGACGAGGTAGCCGCGCAAGCGACGCGAGGTGTTGTCAGGATAGTCGGTGTCGTCATCGAGGCTCGTGACGGTCCCATCGGCGATGATGGTGTTCCCGGAGAGGATTTCGCGAGTCAGGCTGCCGCTTGGATAGATGGTGAAATTGATGATTGAACTGCCGGTCACCGCACCGCTGGCGGCGGAATTCAGCGCATTGACGGCCACATTATATACGCCAGCCGTGGTGGGACTGCCGGATATCTCGCCGGTGGCGATATTGAGCGACAATCCGGGTGGCAGCGGGCCGCTGTCGGCATCCAGCGCATAGGTGACAGTTCCGCCGATGTTTGGCGTGCTGATGTTTAGGGAGAATGGCGTGCCCACATAGCCGACGGCGTCCAGCGCAGTCGTGATGGCCGTCAGCTTTTGCGAAAGTGCGGGCGCGGGGAAGAGCCGGGCCTGCGGGATGATTTGCTTGGGCTGGCTCGGGCTCCACCAAAAGAGGCGGGCCTCTGCATTGCCGCCGACGCCCGTAGCCGGGGCGCTCTTCCAATAGTCAATCTGAATGTCATAGAGCGTCCCCGCCTTGAGGGTGATGGTGTTGGCGTATTCCGCGACAGAAGTCTGCGTCGTCCAGCGGTCTATGAGGAGCTGCCCATTCACCCATAGCTTGGCGCTCTCATTCGTGCGCACGTCGAAGGCGTAAGTCTCCGAATACTGAGGCAGGACCTGACCAGTCCAGCGGACCGACCATGCGCCGCCGGTGGCCGGCGCGGACATTCCCACGGGGCCGGTCGTGGTGCCCCAACCGTTCACGCCCGCGGGGCCGGCGACGGTCGCGACACTGAGCTGCGAGGCGCTCGGGGTGGCCGTGCAACTAATTGGTACTGTAAAGGTGCTCGGCCCGGTAACGGTCGCGGTGAAGGTCGAGTTAATCCCCGGCGAGGACGGGCTGAATGTCCCGCCGCTCAGCCAACTAATAGTAACCGTGGGGCTGCCAGTCATTCCGTGCGGGACTCTCGTGGTGATCGTGCAGGGATTTCCCGTGGTGCTCACACTGGTGATGCCATTGACCCCGCCGACGGATGCCACCTGAAGCGAACTTGAAATCGCGCTGCAATTTGATGCCACCGTGAACGTATTTCCCCCGGTGTCGGTCGCGGCGAAGGTGCCATTGATGGCTGGGCTGAACGTTCCGCCGCTCACGCCGCTGATGATGACCGGTGTGCCATTCACGAGGCCGTGAGAATATACGGTGGTCACGGTGCAGGGATTGCCGGTGGAGATGCTCGAGATGCCGTTGAAATCAATCGTCGGATCGATCCGCGTCATTTGCGGGGCTCCTCCAAATATATTCGTCTGACTCGGGCTGTAAGTGCTGCTCGAGGAGTTGAAATATTGTCCGGTGAGACCCGTGCCGCCGGCGACTCCCGCGGGATAGATCACCACGCTGGCGCTGCTCGCCGATCCGAGCGTGTATCCGCTGCCCGTCTGGGCCTTCACGATGGCGGTCACGTTGCTCCGCCGGGAGCCGTTCGCCTTGGGATTCACCGTGAGAATCACGTTGGTGACCTTCGGATCGCTGAAGACCACCGAGCTGGAAATTGCGTCATAGTCGGTCCCGGACACAGCCGTCCCGAGCGACTGGAGGCCGATAGTGATGCCCGGCGCGACCAATGAGCCGAGCTTGGCCAGCCCGCGAGAGACCGTGACGGAGCCCACCTCCGTCGGCGCAGTGAGCGAGTCGGGCGGCTGCGTGGCGCTCGTCTTTGTCGCAGTCACCGTCACCTTGTTGAATAGGGCGAGCGCCGCGGGAATCGCCAGGGCATCGAGCGTCCTGCCATCCGTCATTGTGCTGTTAATGTTGTAACCGAGGATCTTTTTTGCCCAGTCGCTCACGCCACTGCCGCTCGTGTCCATGTCGTCCACGCGGATGCGATAGTAGCTGTTGGCGACGTAGGGGATCGTGATGGATTTCGTCAATCCGTCGCCGACGATCACGGTGGGTGTCGGCTGCGGCTGGAGACTCCAGACTGAGGATGCGGACAGCGCGGTCGTGGATTCCGCGCGGTAGCGCTTCCCGTCCTCGGTCGGGAATTGCAGCGCCACCGAATTGCCGCTTTTGCTGATGTCGGAAACCTTGATGGTCTTGCTCGCGCTGAACGGGTTCGTGCCCGCCGCAAGTTCGGCTCCGTTCGTGACACCGTCGCCGTCGTCATCTGCAGCCAGCCATACGGGGTTGCCGAGTTGCGTATCCGTGATGCCGTATTTCATCTTCCAGACCATCTGGTTCACACTCGCCATGTCCGCACGCGCGAGGCCGCACGCGCCGATGATAAACATTGCTCCCACAAAAAACGCGGCCATGACACGATGCATGAAAGGAAGAAACGGCGCGCTCATCGGCAAAGCAAAGTGTGCTCTCATTGGATACTAGGGGAGGTATTAAAATGCGCGAACAGCACGAAGCTGCATCGGACGGGTTGGGGCGGATGGAATCCGCGTTTGCGGACCTTGAAAAAGCTTTAATCAATCAACTTTCGCTGACAAGCGAAAGAGTTCACGATAAACGGGGTTTCATTTCCACCTGAAAGACCGCCAAATCGCCAGCGGCGATGCGTCAGGCCGGATTATTCATAGCTCCCGTCGCAAGAAGTTCTGCTCGCGCCGAACGCGACTTTTCTGCACGAGGACTCCATGCACTTTCCCAAACTCCCGCTGCTCGCGCTCGTCCTCGCCACCGTGTCATCCCTCGCGCAGGCCGCGCATCCGTTTCTCTGCTGCGACTACAGTGGTGGCAAGATCGCCGCCGTCTCGGCGGATGGGAAAGTGGACGTTCTCTACGAATGCAAGGCCCCGCAAGACTGCTGGCGGCTGCCGAATGGGAACACTCTGTTCTGCTTCGTGAGCGGTGCCATCGAGCTGACGCCGGAGAAAAAGATCGTCTGGGAATACAAGGTGCCGACGGATGTGAAGGTCGAGGTCCACTCCTGCCAGCCGCTGCCCGATGGCAATGTGATGATCGTCGAGTGTGGCACGAGCCGGATCATCGAAGTCGGGCGCGACGGGAGAATCGCGAAGGAAATCAAGCTCACCACCGCGCCCGAGGTGAAACTGCACAACCAGTTTCGCGGCACGCGCAAGCTCGCGAACGGGCACTACATGGTCACCTTCAAGGGCGAGGGAAAAATCGTGGAACTCGACGGCAGCGGCAAGATGCTGCGTGAAGTCAAAGTGCCCGGAGATCCGCATGGCGCGTGGGTCTTGCCGGATGGCCACCTGCTCGTGACATGCGGCGATGGGCACAAGGTCATCGAACTCGATGCGCAGGACAAAGTGGTCTGGGAACTGAACGAAAATGACCTCCCCGGCAACCCGCTCCGCCTCATGGCTGGCGCGCAACGGCTGCCAAATGGCAACACGGTGCTCTGCGTCTATCTCGGCCACGGCCACATCGGTGAACAGCCGATGGTCATCGAAGTCACGCGCGACAAAAAGGTCGTGTGGAAGTTTGAAGACCACGCGCATTTCAAGACGATCAACCAGATTCAGCTCCTCGACGTGCCCGGCGACGTGACGCAGGGGGAAGTCGTCAGGTGATTGCTATCAGTCATAAACCAATCATAAACTTCGTCGGCGCTCACGCCCGCCACCATGCCACCCCGTTTTGTAGGCGGGAGCGGAAGCTCACGTCCGAAACCATCAGAAGCACACCTGCATTCAATCCCGGCCAAAATCACCAGTGATATTAATTGACCGTTTTCAATCATAACTAACGCCCAGCCATGCCCCTTCGCCGCGCCTTTGCGTTCCTTTCACTCACCGCCTTCACACTCTTCGCAGCCGACACCCCGCCGGATCTGAAGGACTTTCGCACCGTCTCCACCGCGAAGCTCGCGACCATCGCGGCCACGACCCGCACCGCGGACAGCCGGCCAGGCTACCTCGGCGTCGAGTTCGCCAATGGCGACAGCGGCACGCCTGCAGTCGTCGGCGTCGAGCCCGACTCGCCCGCGCAGACGGCAGGCATCCGGGAGGGCGATATCATCACGCAACTCGGCGAGATCAAGCTCACCACCACGAAAGCATTCCGCGAGACCGTGCAATCGCTCGGGGAAAACGCCACGCTCGCCATCCACATCACTCGCGACGGCAAGCCGCTGGAACTGAAGGCCACGCTCACCGCACCCAGCCGCCCGAAAGCTTTGCCTGCCCGGCAGCCCATCCTCGGTCTGCGGCTCTACGATCGGACTGAGGGCGACGGCCTCGTCGCGCGCACCATCCTCGCCGGCTCGCCCGCCGCGAAGGGCGGCCTGAAATCCGGCGACATCATCCTAAAAATTGACGCCTCGCCCATCCGCACTTCGTTCGACATCAGCATCGCGCTCGCCCACCACAAGCCCGGCGACAAGGTGAAGCTCACGCTCCTGCGCGATGGCAAGGAGACCGACCTCGACTACGCGCTGCTCGCCGCCGCGGAGGACGACTCCGCCGTCGGCCCGGCGCGAAACATCTGGAAAAAGGACAGCTTCAAGCTCGGCGTGATCTGCGTCGAATTCCCCGACACCGCGCACAATCCGAAAATCACCGCGAACGACTGGAAGGAATCGGCGTTCAGCAAAGGAACGTACCACGACAGGAAGAACGCCACCGGCCAGCCCGTCTTCGGCAGCATCAACGATTTCTACGGCGAGATTTCTTGCGGAAAATTTCACCTCGAAGGCAAGGTCTTCGACTGGGTAAAGGCGAAGAAAAACCGCACCGACTACAATCAGGGCACGAACCCCGCGATAAAGTCCGTGCTGCTGAACGAGGCGATGGACCTCATCCTCGCGCGCGACGGCAAGGACGCGCTCGACGGTTACGACGGCTTCTTTTTCATCTACGCAGGCGAGCGTTTCCCCACGACAAATCGCGGCAGCCTTTATTGGCCGCACCGCTCGACTTTTCTGCGGAAAATCGCGGGAAAAAATGAGCGCAAACAGCCAGCCGAGGCCGCGGAAAAAGACCTCAAGAATGCGGACCCGGGAGCGGGAAAAAACACCGCATCCACGAGGAAGGACAGCAGGGATAAGGAAATCCGCGTCTCGTATTTCATCTGCCCCGAGGGCGCGAAGGTGATGACGGGCATCAGCGTCTTCTGCCATGAATTCGGCCACATGCTCGGCCTGCCCGATCTCTACGCGCGCCCGGAAAATCCCGGCAGCGAGGGCGTCGGCGTGTGGTGCCTTATGGCGAACGAACTCGGCAAAGGCCGCCCGCAGCACATGTCCGCATGGTGCTTGGAAAAACTCGGCTGGCTGAAGCCCGCCGTGATCGATCCCACGGAAAAACAGAAGCTCATCCTCGCGCCCGTCGAGGGCAGCGCGACCGAGTGTTTCAAGGTGCTCATCCGCCGCGATGCGAGCGAGTATCTGCTGCTGGAAAATCGGCAGCAGCGGGACTTCGACACGGGCCTGCCCGCCGCGGGGCTGCTCATCTGGCGCGTCGTCGGCGGTCATCCGATCCTCGAGGAGTCACACGGCATCGAGGGCCCGCTCGGCCCGCGAGTGTTCTTGAACTCGATCCCGTTCCCCAGCGCTTCCAGCCACGCATTCACACCCGACACACGGCCATCGTCCCGCTCGTTGCTCGGCGGCGGACTCCCTGTCCACATCAACGAAATCCGCCAACTCCCCGACGGACGGATCACCTTCACCATCGGTCACAGCTACCAATAGCGGGCGAGGCTCCACCCAGCCGCCGAAGCAGGAGGTGGGCTGTTCTTTTTTGCACGCGCCGCACGCACGTTCGACGACTCCATCACTTCACGGCTGACGCGGCACGAGTGCTGTGTCAGCCGTGAAGTGATGGGTTGGTTTTCGAGTCCGGCTGCGGTGATTCGTTACTGGTGAACAGTGACTGGTCTTCCGGTTTTCACGAGGCGATCAGGGCTGGATACCAGTCACCTCTCGCCAGTCACCAGTCACCCCTTGCGCACGTTCGATGAAACCATCATTCCACGACTGACACGGCACTAGAACTCCTCGTCCGGCCCCCACAGGTGCTCCTTCTGCCACTTCGTCTCGTAGAGTTTGCAGAGGCCGAGCGCGGGGGCGACTCCGCCGCTGTACGTGGCGGAGGTGGCATACTGCTTTTCCTCATCGTAGCAGCCCACGGCGACGACGGCGTGGTCGAAGTGCTCGCCAAGCATTTCGATCACCTTGTCGAGGACTTCCTGTTGGGCGGCATTCATGGGGCGAGGATGCGGTGCGATATGTGTGCTGGAAAGGGGAAACTCGGCGCGGACTGCTGTGAATTGCAGACATCCGGCAACGCATGTGGATTCGATACAGACTTCGGCTCCCGCTGCCCGCACGCTTGCCAAGGTCACCGCCGTCGCGGATAGTGTAATCCCCTTTTCCACAACCAACCAACGACACCACATGGCACACGAACTACCCGCACTTCCCTACGCAACGAACGCCCTCGATCCGCACATTGATGCGCGCACGATGGAGATCCACCACGGCAAGCATCACAACGCCTACGTGACGAACCTCAACAACGCGTTGAAGGATCACGCCGACCTCGCGGCGAAGAGCATTGATGATCTTTGCAAGGGCATCGGTGCGGTGCCGGAAGCGATCCGCGGCGCGGTGCGCAACAACGGCGGCGGCCACTGGAACCACAGCTTTTTCTGGAAGCTCATGAAGGCGGAGGCTGAGGGCAAGCCGATCGGCAAGCTCGCCGATGCGATCAATCTGGCGTTCGGAAGCTTCGAAGCGTTTCAGGAAAAATTCGCGGCGGCGGCGGCCACGCGCTTCGGCAGCGGCTGGGCGTGGCTCTGCGTGAGCGGCGGCAAGCTCGCGATCTGCTCGACTCCGAACCAGGACAACCCGCTCATGGGCGACGCAGTCGGCGCATGTGGCGGCACGCCGGTGCTCGGCCTCGATGTGTGGGAGCACGCCTACTATCTCAACTTCCAGAACCGCCGCCCCGACTACGTGAAGGCGTGGTGGAACGTGGTGAACTGGGCGCAGGCCGAGGCGAATTTCGCAGCGGCGTAGCGCTCGCGCCCGCGGGGAAACGCAGGGCGTTTTCATCGCGCATTTTCAAAGAGCCCGGCTGTCCGAAAAGGGTGGCCGGGCTTTTTGCTGCGCAGGAAAAAAAGCGCCACGGCCTCGTAACGTAGGCGAGGCTTCCAACCTCGCGCGGCAGGATGGCGGGCATGCTTCATTTCAGATCCAAGGGATTCGCTTGCAGGTCGGCTCTTGTGGCGCGGAGCGCCAATACAACAATAGCCGTGGGTGACGAGTCTTCGAGGAACCCACGGCTCGGACGGGAAACGGGCGAGCCGCGTAGCGGCGTCACAAGGCGCGCGACAGATCGGTGGCGCCGCTTCGCGGCTCATTCACATTTGCATTCTGTCCGTGGGTTCCTCGTTCCTCGTCACCCACGGCTATTGTTGTTTTGGC
>JANXZI010000569.1 GCA_025355595.1 Spartobacteria bacterium | reverse complement strand
ACCATCGTGCCCATCATCGCCGTCGTCTTCATCACGCGCACCGAGGAGAGCGCGGCGTGCGTCACCGAGATGTCGCGCCCGGCCATGAAAAGATTCGGCACATTGCGCGAGTAGAAGCAGCGGTAGGGAATCGGATACGGTTTGATTTTGATCTCACGCCCCGGCAGGTCGCCCTTGAGCTTGTTCCAGTTCGGGTCATCGAACGCGAGCGAGCGGAACTCCTCGCCCGGCCAGAATTTCGAGTTCTGCGGATGCGGAAAATGGATGTCGAAATACCACGTCGCCGTCACCACGCCGTCGTCGTAAATCTTGTGCTCCTCGATGTCCTGCTGCTTGAGCAGGAAGTCGCCCATCAGCCGCCGGCTTTCGCGTTTGCCCATCTGGAATGCCATCCACGTCAGCTTCCAGTCCGCGTAGCGCGCCTTGTCGTCGCCGCGATTTTTCAAAAAATCCCACGTCCCGTAAATCGCGCGGAAATTGTGATCCCGGATGCTTTCCGCCTGCTCGATGGTGTTCTTATTGAAGCCGCTCTCCCAGTTCCACTCGCCCGCAGTGAGCATGTCGGGGCGGCTGATTTTCGGTGGATACTTCGGCTTGCTCACCTCGATGGCCTCCAGCGACGGCATGACCATCGCCCACGGGCAATCGGGGAACGGCTGCGTCTCGGTGCGCTCGGTCGAATACCAGTAGAGCGTGTTGCCGAGCATCTGCTTGTCCCCCTTGCCGGGAGGCGCGAGCGACTCGCCGAACTCCTCGCGCCCCTCGCGCTCCATACGGAAATCCGCACCCGCGAGAAATCCGAGCGTGCCGTCGCCCGTGCAGTCCGCGAAAAGCTTTCCGCGGAAGCGCCGCTCCTGCGAAGTGCGTGTGTCGCGCGCGAGCACCGCCGCCACGCGCGGGCCGTTCATCTCGACAGCGTAGGCGCGCGTGTTGAGAAAGAGCGCGATGTTTTTTTCCGCGAGCACCATGCGCTCCTGCACCGGGTCCTGCGCGCCCACGAGCCGGTCCACGATGTCCGCATTGCGCGGGAACGGGCCTTCGTTGGTTTTTCCAATCGGCCCCACGCGCACTTCGGAAGACGCATTCCCGCCGAGCACCGGACGATCCTGGATGAGCGCCACCTTCGCGCCAAGCCGGGCCGCGGAAACCGCCGCGCACAGTCCCGCGTAGCCGCCGCCCGTCACGACGAGATCGAATTCACCCTCATCCTGCACCGGCCCGAGCTTCAGCGCTTCACGGCGGAATTTCAGCAGCGCATCTTTTTCCTCCGGCGGCTCGCATCCGGCTGGCGCGTCCTTTGCAAAAACGATCGCATCGCACCGCCCCTCGAAGCCCGTGAGGTCGTGCAGCGTGAGCTTCGCCTCCGCATTTTCCACGCGCACCGCACCGCCCGCCTGCCAGTGCCACGCCGCGCCCTTCGCTCCTTCCGCGCCGTAGATTTTTTCCAGCGGCTGACCGTCGAGCACGAGCTGAAAACGCCCCGGCCCCGGCCCCGCGCTCGATGCCCAATCGCGCGTCCGCACCCACACTTCCACTCCCCCGCCGCGGGAAATTTCACCGTCGTCGAAACATCCTTCACCGGCTCGCCCAGCCCGTGCGCGAGGAGAAACGGCGAACCCATCTGATCGGCAAACTGCGTGTCCAGCACCCACGTCGGCCCCTGCCTCGGCAGCGCAAAACTCTCCGCCTCGACGAGCACGACATCGAGCGCGCGGGCATTCGCGACGGCGAAAAATGTGAGCACGGCGCCCGCCTTGAGGAGCGTGCGCAAAGCTGTGCCGATTCTCGATGACGCGCTCGGCGGCTCTGCCAAATGGTGGAAGGCATCGAGTCCTGCGGGCTGTGCGGTGTTTGGTTTCATGGCTTGGATGCTTCGAGGTAAATCACCCGCTCGATCTGCCGCGCGGGCTTCGGCCGTGTGACGCGCTTCCATGCTGCGCCGTCGGGGGAGAAAAACAAGTTCCCACTCCAGTTCACCGCCACGTAGCCGCGCGTGCCCGTCGCGTGGGGGTTTACTTGGCTTTCCGCTTCTTCTTTGCTCCGCCATCGGATTGCCCAGCAGGCGGCGTCCACTCAGGCGACTTTGGGTTGGGCACGACCAGCGGTGCTTCGTCGCCGTAGTTCTTTCGGGTCTGCTCCAGCAGCGCGGTCAATTCCTTGATCTTATCCGCAGACTCAGGCTTCGCGGAGAGGTCGTTCATTTCGTGCGGGTCGGCTTGCAGGTCGAAGCAAAGAAGCACAAAGGGACAAAGAAGCACAAAGGGACGGACTGATAGTAGGAAAGGTGCTTGTATTCACCGTTGCAAGCCGCTCCAATCCGTCCCGTTCGAACTCGACCCCAAACCCCGCCCGCCATGCGCAAATCCCGACTCAAAGCCCCTGATCATCATCTCCTCGCCTACTACCACTGTGTCTCCCGCGTCGTGGATCGGCAGTTCGTCCTCGGCCGCGAGGAAAAGGAGGAATTCGTCCGACTCTTGCGCCTCTACGAGGCGTTCCACGAAGTGCGCGTGGTTACCTACTGCATCATGTGCAACCACTTCCACGTGCTCGTGGAGGTGCCGCGGCGGCCGCAGCAGATGCCCGATGACACAGCGCTCCTCGCAAAGCTCAAGCGACTTTACAGCACGGAGGCCTTTGCGCAGATCCGCTGGCAACTGGAGAACCTCCGCAAACTTGGCGCGCATGACGAGGCTGAGGCGCTGCGGGAGAGTTTCTTCAAGCGGATGTGGAACGTGAGCTTTTTCATGAAAGGGCTCAAACAACGCTTCAGCGGCTGGCACAACCGACGCCAAGGTCGCAAGGGCACCCTCTGGGAGGAACGCTTCACGAGCGTGCTGGTCGAGAGTGGCCAGGCACTGGTGACGATGGCGAACTACATTGACCTGAACCCGGTGCGTGCCGGACTGGCGGAGGATCCGAAGGATTATCGCTGGTGCGGCTATGCGGCGGCGGTAGCGGGAAAAAAGCAGGCTCGCCGCGGACTGGAGACCGCAATGACGACTTGGGCCCACGGGGAAATCGGGGAGACCACGAGCATGGAGAAATACCGCGAACTGCTTTTCGGCGTGGGCGAGCAGCGAAATCCGGGTGCTAACAGCCCGCGCGTGAAACGTGGCATCAGTCCCAAGCGCGTAAAGGAAGTCATCGCAAACAAAGGCAAGCTCGCGCGCTGGGAAATGCTCCGCTGCCGGGTGCGGTACTTCTGCGACGGCGCGGTGCTTGGGACGAAAGAATTCGTCAACGGCATCTTTGAGCACGAACGCCACCGCTTCGGGCCCAAACGCCAGACAGGCGCGCGCCCGATGCGCCACGTCGAGGCGGACGGACTGACGACATTGCGCGACCTGCGATTGAAAC
>JANXZI010000463.1 GCA_025355595.1 Spartobacteria bacterium | reverse complement strand
CCGTGAACGCCACGACGGGCCGCAGCAGCAACAATCCCAGCAGTGCGAGCAGAACGATGCGCAGCGTCGTGAGCACGCGGCGCTTCCCTTGGCTGATCATTTCCGCCGCGTCACGCCGATAGGAAAACCAAGTGAGCACCGCGAGCGCGAGGCCGATGCCGATGATCCAGCCGAGCCATTGCCTGTTGCGAAGAACAAACTCCGCGCCGCTCACATGCGCCGCATTTTCCACCCTGAGGCCGCAGAGCTTCAGGAGCGCGCCGGTCATTTGCCCGCCCGTTTTTCGCGGCTCCGGAGGTGGAAGAGCAGCGGCAGGCCGGGGTAAGGGAAGTGCTCGCGAATCTGCGCGTCGAGATACCGGTGATAACTTTCGTCGAGCAGGTTTTTGTCATTCACGAAGAAGACGACTTCCGGGACGTGGATGGCCTTGGTGGTCTGCGGCTCGGGCTGCGTGCCGTAGAGGATTTTGAGGCGCTTGCCGCTGCGCGCTCCGGGCGGATGCGCGGTCATGGCTTCCGCGATGAGGCGGTTCAGCGGACCGGTGGTGATGCGCTGCTTCGCGCCGGTGCGCACTTTTTCGATGGTCTTGAAAAGCCGATCCAGCGCTTCGCCGGTCTTCGCGCTGAGCAACAGGACGGGCGCATATTTGATGAAGAAAAGCTCCGCCTCGATCTGCTGGAGCACGGCTTTTAGCCTCTCCTTGTCATCAGTCTTTTCCTTGATGAGATCCCACTTGTTGATCGCGACGACGCACGGCTTTTTCGCCTCTTGGATCAGCCCCGCGATTTTCTTGTCCTGAGCGGTCACGCCATCCACGGCATCAATCACAAGGCAGCACAAATCCGAGCGGCCGATGCTCGCCTCGCTGCGCATGACGCTGAAAATCTCGACCGAATTATCGCGTTTGCCGCGCGGGCGGATGCCGGCGGTATCAATGAGCATGTACTCGTGCTTGCCGCGCGTGTAGAGGATGTCCACGGCGTCGCGCGTCGTGCCGCTGATGGGCGAGACGAGCGTGCGCTCGTCGCCGAGGATGCGGTTTGTCAGCGAGGATTTTCCGACATTCGGACGCCCGACGATCGCGATGCGCAGGGGGCGAGCCTTTTCCTCGCCCGGTTCGACAGGGATGTGCGGCGGGAGCAGTTCCTCGATCTCCTCGACGAGCCGCGTCGTGCCGAGATCGTGCTCGGCGCTGATCGTGAGCAGGCGATCAAAGCCGAGCTTGGTGAATTCATTCGCATACTGCCCGTGCTTCGCGTGATCGATTTTGTTCACGACCAAAATGATCGGCTTGCGCGCCCGACGGAGTTTTTTGGCGAGGTCGCCGTCAATCCCCGTGAGCCCTTCCTGACCGTCCACGACGAAGAGGATCACGTCGCTCGTCTCGATCGCGATGTCCACCTCCGTGTGCACCTGTTCGGTGAAAGACATGTCCACATCCGCGCCGATGCCGCCCGTATCCATGACCGTGAACGGCGCGGACCCGAGCTTGCAGTTCGCCGAGATGCGATCGCGCGTGACGCCCGGCTGATCATGGACGATCGCGATTTTTCTCCCGGCAAGACGGTTGAAAAGTGCGGACTTGCCGACATTCGGTCGGCCGACGATTGCGACGGTGCGGGGCATGGGACGCGGAAGGTGCAGGCGATGCGGTGCGTTGGCGAGCGGGATTGATCCCTTGGAGTGCGGCGGGAAGCGCAGCGCCACGCCGCCTTGTTGCGGAAATGCAAACAGCCATCCGGATGTCCCGTCCGCGCCCGGACCGAAGGCGGTGTCGCGCGTCGCTTGCCACCGCAGTGCAAGCGCTTCGCCCTACCCTCCGCACCTGGGCGCTTTCTTTGAACGGATCGCGGGGATCGCTGTCTCAATCCCACACACGGATCTGTATTGCCGCATAAATGACGCATTTTCTCATCGCATGTTGCGCCCTGAACAGGCACTTTCTGAGCCCATCAGGTTTTGGCTCGTCCCGCAATCGGGGCGCGGTCGCGACCAAATGATCGTCATCTCACTGCCACTGCTTTCCTTGGTGTCCTCGTCTCTCCCAGTCCATTCGGCTTTTCCTGCTGCTGCACTCACTGGCAGGAAAGATGCGCGCGAAATGGATGAACAGGAGAAGAGCCGCCGTGAAGATGAGGATCTAGTCGCCCGCGCGCAGACGGGCGATGCGGTGGCCTTCGACGCGCTGGTGATGAAGCACAGCCCACGGCTGTACGCGCTCGTCTATCACATGACGGCGAATCACGACGACACGGATGATCTCCTGCAGGACGTGTGGGCGAAGGTTTACCGCAGCATCGGCGGCTTCCGTGGACAGTCGCAATTTTACACCTGGCTGCACTCGGTCGCCGCGAATACGACCGTCAATTTCGTCAAGAAGCGCACCCGCCGACGGACGTTGAACCTCGACGATCTCGACAGCGGGATTTTGCAGGACAAGGAATTCATCGAGTTGCAGGCCGCGAGCACGCCGGTGCGCGATGCGGATCTCGGCGAGTTGCAGAAAAAAATCAACGAGGCCATCCAGCAGCTCACGCCCGACCACCGTCTCGTCGTCACGATGTTTGACATCCAGGGGATGCCGCATGCGGACATCGCGAAGACCCTCCGCATCAGCGAGGGCACCGTGCGCTCGCGACTTTTTTACGCCCACCAACAGCTTCGGACGCAGCTCGCAGAGTTTGCGCCCACCAACCACTCCACCGCCCCATAGCCATGCAAAAACAGCTCGACGAAAAACAACTCCAAGCCCTCCTGCGTCTCAAGCGCCACGAGAATCCGCCGCCGGGATATTTTGACGGCCTTCTCGACCGCGTCCACCGCCGCCAGCGCGAGGAAATGCTGAGCCGCCCCGCATGGCAGATCGCGATCGATCGCATCCGCGCATTTTTTGCCCCGCTGCAAATGAGCTGGCGCCAGGCCGGTGCACTGGCCGCGCTGCTCGTCGTGGGCGTCTTCGCGATCCGCGTCGCGATTCCGGATCGCATCGCGGTTCCCGCGCAGTTCGCGCAGGTCGTCGATGGCGGTAGCCTGCAGAACCTCGCGCCGAACATCACGCTCCAGCCCGGCAGCACGAAGCCGCTGACGGCACAACAAAACCGGTACGTCCAGCGTGACCCGGACGCACCGGTCCGGTTCATCATTGATGCGCAGCCGGTCAGCTATGAAACGACTCAGATTCGCTTCTAGCCTCGCGGCGATTGCGATCGGTTGCGCCGTGCCCTCGCACGGTGTGGAGCCTGCACGCGGCAGCACGCCGGCGAAGGCCGTCCCCGCCAAGCCCGCGGTCGCAAAACCCGCGGCGGCGCGGGCTGAGAACCCATGGCAGAAAATGGGCGAGGTCCATAGCAAGTGCGAGGACGCCATCTGCCGCATTGAGGCCGACGACGAGCACGGGCACCTGCGCGGCACAGGATTTTTCGTGGATGCGGACGGCACGCTGCTCACGAGCTACAGCGTCGGCGGCACCTCGCAGGACATCACCGTCACTGTGGGCGAACAACGCTATCCGGCGAAGCGTGTCGTAGCCGACTCACGTGCGGGGATCGCCGTTCTGAAGATCATCGCCGAACGCCCCGTGCGCTTTTTGAAATTTGGAAAATCCACCGACCTCGCCGTGGCCACGCCGGTGATGACACTCGGCTTCCCACTCGACCTCCCGCTTTCACCCAGCCTCGGCCTCGTCGCGGGGATGGATCCCGGCTTTGAGGGACGCTACTTCGCCACGCGCCATATCCGCGCAAATATCGCCGTACAGCGCGGCCAGGGCGGCTCGCCAGTGCTGAATCTCCAAGGCGAAGCCGTCGGCGTCCTCATCAGCATGGTGGATGGGAACAGCGGCATCTTCGCGCTGCCCATCGAGGCTGCGGAAAAAATCCTCCGCGACTTCCGCACGCATGGGCGCATCCGCCAGGGCTGGGTCGGTGTGGACGTGCGACCGACGGACATGCCCGAGCACGGAAGTTCCGCGCGCGTGCAGACCTTGCGCGAGGACGGGCCCGCCTTCGCCGGCGGAATCCGCCCCGGAGACGTGTTGCTGCAAGTCGGCGCGTGGAAAATCACGAACGCCGAGGATGTGATGAGCGCCGCATTTTTCGTCACCGCCACCGAGCCGCTGCCCGTGCGAGTCTCACGCGACGGGAAGGAAATGAAGCTCACCGTGCTGCCGCTCGATCCGCCGGATGGCACGATGCCCAGCATCGAGCGCCAGCCGCCCACGATCCTATCCGCAGAGGAGCGAAAGGGACTCAACCTCGGGCCGTAGGCGGGGTTTCCAACCTCGCGCCGCAGTCTGGATGGGAGGCGTGCCCCGGCTTCTCGAAATCCTAATTTGAATCCCCCCGTGCCCCGCTGCGCGCCCCGCTTGCAGACCGTTCGCGGCTGAAAATGTGCGTCGTGCTCGTTCGCATGAACCGTGAGCAGCATGTGCAGCTTGCTGAGATTTCCCCGCACGCGTCGAAATTCCGCAGCGGCACCTGCGCGCGGCTCGGGGCGATGTCCATCGCGGACCGCACGACTTGCGATGAACATCGTGACGAGCAGTTCAACAAGCGAGATTTCGGCGGGCTGGCGGACGGACATCATCATGCTTTTCCTTCGCAGCTTCAGGGCCTCGCGGAATTGGCGGTTGAGCATCACGCGAAATCGCATTACGGAAGAGGGAATGGCAAAAAGCAGCGAAGCTCCAAACGAGCAGACATTTGAAACCGCAATCGGTCGGCTCGAGGGTCTTGTCGAGGAAATGGAGCGCGACGACCTTCCGCTTGAGCGCCTCATCGTGAACTACGAGGAGGGCATCAGGCTGGTGAAGACCTGCCAGCAGAAGCTCGCCGAGGCGGAGAAGAAGATCGAAATCATCCAGCGGCAGGCGAACGCGGACCCGGAGCTGAAGGCATTCGATCCCGAGGCCAAGGCGGATTCTCCCGCCCCGTCGCGCAAGCCCGGCCCGCGCGACGCGAATCTTTTCTAATCCCATTTTTCAAAACCTCCCCGACCGGAACTGCACCACTGCCCGAAGCATATGACTCCAACCATCCCGATGACCACCAACTTCCTGTCCACCATCAACTCTCCGGCCGACGTGAAGGCGCTGCCCGAAAAGGCGCTGCCGCAGCTCGCCGAGGAAGTCCGCGCGGAACTCATCCGCGTGATGTCCGACGACAACCCGACATCTGTCGGCGGGCACCTCGGGCCGAATCTCGGCGTCGTTGAACTGACCATCGCGCTGCACCGCGTCTTCACCACGCCGAAGGACAAGTTCGTTTTCGACGTCTCGCACCAGGGCTACGTGCATAAGATTTTCACCGGGCGCCGCGAGCGCTTCGAGACCATCCGGCAGTACCAGGGGCTGAACGGCTTCCTGCTCCGCACCGAGAGCGAGCACGACAGCTACGGGGCGGGCCACGCGGGCACGGCGGTGAGCGCGGCGCTCGGAATGGCGGTCGCGCGCGATCTCCGCGGATCGGACGAGCACGTCGTCGCCATCGCTGGAGATGCCGCATTCACCTGCGGCGTCACCTACGAGGCGCTGAACAACGCGAACGAGCAGACCAAAAAATTCATCGTCATTCTCAATGATAACGAGTGGAGCATTGATCGCAACGTCGGCTCCATCGCGCGCTACTTTAACAAGATCGCCACGAGCGAGACCTACTCCCACTTTCACGACCGCGCGGCGAAGCTGGTCGAGAAGCTCCTCGGCAAGCGCATCAAGAATTTTGCCAAGCGCGTGGAGACTGGCGTGAAGGGCCTCATCGCCCACAGCATGCTCTTCGAGGATCTCGGCTTCCGCTATTACGGGCCGATCGATGGGCACGACATTCCCACGCTCATCCACACGCTTGAATTCCTGAAAACGCAGAACGAGCCCGTGCTCCTGCACATCCTCACGACCAAGGGCAAAGGCTACGAACCCGCGCTCCAGCAGCCGCTGAAATTCCACGGCCTCGGCCGCTACGAGCTGAAGACCGGCGCGACGAAACCCGCACCGACGCCGACCTACAGCGAACTCCTCGGCACGACGCTCTCAAAGTTTGCCACCACGAACAACAAGCTCGTCGCCATCACCGGAGCGATGCCGAGCGGCACGGGACTCATCTCATTCGCAAAGGAACACCCCACGCGTTACTTCGATGTCGGCATCGCCGAGGAGCACGCCGCGCTCTTCGCCGCCGGCCTCGCGTGCGAGGGCTTCACGCCGTTCCTCGCGATCTACTCCACCTTCATGCAGCGCGCCTACGACATGATCGTGCACGACATCGCGCTGCAAAATCTCCCCGTCCGCATGTGCATGGATCGCGGCGGCCTCAGCGGCGACGACGGCCCCACGCATCACGGCCTCTTCGACATCGGCTA
>JANXZI010000462.1 GCA_025355595.1 Spartobacteria bacterium | reverse complement strand
GCAACTGAGACCGCAAAACGAATCCTGCTGAAGTCCGCAGGAGAGCCCGTTAGCGCGTGAACCTCAAGCCGGCTATTTCCGTTTACTCACGGGCTTCTTCACCGATTGCGCCTTCACGGGGGCTTCGCTGTTCTTCGTATTCAGCGAAGGCTTTTTACTGCGTGTGGGCTTGGTGTTCTTTTTTTTCGGAGAAAGCACTTTGCCACCCGGCTGACGAAGCTTCGATGGGAGTTTCTGCTTCACCGCTTTGACGGCATCCTGAGCCGCTTTCACGGTTTCCGTTGAGATAAGCGTTTTTCCTTTGGCGGAACGATTGCCCATGATTGTTCCGGCAATTGCACCCGCGATTGCGCCGATCGGACCAGCAATGGCACTGCCGACGATGGCCCCCGCCACACCACCGGCAGTTTGTTTGGAGACAGGCAGGTTAACGGATTCGGATTCGGGGGAGTTCTTCTTTTTCATAGCTGATTATTTTTTAAAAATTTATTGGTGGGCAAACACTTTGTCTCTTCTTCCACAAGCGCGCCCATGCGGTGCTGGTTGAATAGGATGCCGGCGGCTGAGGATTCCAACCTCACTGGTTTTATTGGCCAGTTTCAGCCTATTACAGCTGCCGCCGATTTGAAGAGTCTATCCTTTAGTGACCGCCTCGGGTGGTGCGATGGCGGCCGAGAATTACCCGACGCGATAGCAGTAAATCAGCGACGGCAAGCGTTGCTTCATGGCTATTGTTGCTGCAGGAGGAAACGGCGAAAATCAAATCCCCGAGCGTGAACTTTTGCGCTTTTTTCATTGGCTTATTCATATCTCGTTCCATTGCGGCTTTCGTGCCACGCACCGCCATCCCTGTGAAACACGCGGACGCAACCCAAAAACTGTCGTTAAAAACGACAGTTGCGTTCATTATTCCGACGCGTGGCGCACTGCCGCATACCGGCGCAGTCTGGCGCAACGGTCCGAACGTCGCGCCCGGTAAAAATGCTCTCGGGCGATCCCACAGCCTGGCGCTGGTGAATCGGCATGGATGAAATTTTTCGGGGCCGGGAGGCCGTCCGCCGCTTCGGCTGGTCGTGTGAGCATGGCGGCCCGCTTTCCACCGGAATGCGCGGGAGAGAGGAGGAAGATGCGGCTCATTTGAACCCGATGCCTCCAATCATCAACCGCCGCGCGATGGGATCAGCGAACCGCACTATGAGCAAGAAAACTGAAATCGAAGTCGCCGGGAAAAAGCTCCTCGTCTCGAATCTCGACAAGGTGCTGTATCCCGAAGCTGGATTTACGAAAGGGCAGGTCATTGACTATTACATACGCATCGCACCGGTGTTGCTGCCGCATCTGAAAAACCGGCCGATTACGCTCAAGCGGTATCCCAATGGCGTGGACGGTTTTTTCTTTTACGAAAAGCAATGTCCTTCCCACCGGCCGGATTGGGTGAAGACGGCGGAGGTGCCAGCTCGCCGCGAGGAAGGCAAGATCGACTATTGCCTGATGAACGACCTGCCTGCGCTGGTCTGGGCGGCGAACCTCGCGGACTTGGAACTGCATACGTTCCTGCACCGCGCACCGGCGATCACGCGCCCGACCACACTCGCCTTCGATCTCGATCCCGGCGCACCCGCGGACATGGTGTTGTGCTGTCGCGTGGGGCTGTGGCTCGGGCAGATTTTTGATGGTTTGGGACTGCAATCTTTCCCAAAAACTTCCGGGTCGAAAGGGCTGCAAATCTTGGTGCCGCTCAACACGGCGACGATTTACGAGAAGACGAAAGCCTTTGCGCATGCGCTTGCGGAAAAATTGGAGCGGGACCATGCCGACGCCGTGGTGTCGCGAATGCAGAAGGATTTGCGCAAGGGCAAGGTGCTCATTGATTGGAGTCAGAACGACGAACACAAGACGACGGTGAATGTCTATTCCCTGCGGGCTAAGGCTCAGCCGACGGTCTCGACGCCGGTGACTTGGGTCGAGGTGTCGGCGGTCGTGAAGAAAGGCGACGCCAGCCGCTTGGCCTTCGATAGTAAGGCGGCACTCAAGCGAGTGGAAAAGCACGGCGATCTTTTCGCGCCGGTTCTCACGCTCAAGCAGCGTCTGCCGGGCTTGCGGGCGCTGGCTACTTGAGCAATCGCAGCAGGTCCGACTGCTTTTGCGCGAGTTGATCCATGGTGCATTGGCGGGGCACCTTGTCGGGTCGCCAGCGGAGGAGTTTCGTCCCGTGGCGGAAGCGCCCGCCGGTGACGTGATCGTAGCAGACCTCCACCACGAGTTCGGACTTGAGTGGTTGCCAGGTATTCTCCTTGCCACCATTCCAACGGCTTGGACCGCCCGGGGCCTTGCCCGTGAAACCGGGCGGCGCGATGAGCTTCTCCAATTTCTTCGTGAGTGCCGGGCGATCCGCGATGGCGATGCCGGACGTGAATCCGATGTGGTGCAGCAGGCCGTCCTCGTCATACAGGCCGAGGAGCAATGAGCCGACGAACTTGGTCTTCGCGCCATACCGAAACCCGCCCACGATGCAATCCGCGCTGCGGAAGTTTTTGATCTTCTGCATTCCGTCGCGCTCGCCGGAGCGGTAATCGAGATCCAGCCGTTTGGCGATGATGCCATCCAGCGTCGCGCCCGTCTGTGCGAGCCACTTCTTCGCCTGGGCCAATTTGGGCGTCGCGGGGGAAAGCCGGATGCTGCCGCCTGAGGTGAAATACTTCGCCGCAAATTCCTCGAGGCTCCGCCGTCGCTCGCTAAGTGGCTGGCTAAGCAGCGAGCGTCCGTCGTCACCGGCGAGAAGATGTCCTCCTCGCCTTCCCGTGCAGTCATGACGATGAAATAGCGGTGGCGGCCCATTTCGTCGCTGCGCATAGCACGGCAGATCTCGCGGTCCACCACCGGCAGGAAATGCAGGCCATGCTCTTCCATCTTCCGCCGGGCCTCGGCGCAGTCCTCGTCTTCCGCGACACGATGATCAGCCTCGAAGGTCTCACACTTTCCAAGCGAAAGAAAACCCAGTGACCGCATCGCCCGCTCCTCTGCCGATCCGCGCGCTCGCCACGGATTAGCCGAGCGCCGTCTGCGCAAGCAGACGGGCAGCGACCAAAAGACAGCGGCCCCCGCGGCAGCTCCGCAGCGTG
>JANXZI010000455.1 GCA_025355595.1 Spartobacteria bacterium | reverse complement strand
ACAAATTCGATCCCATCACCGCGAAGGACTACTACGCGCTCCACGGCGTGATGGCCTCGTGCGAGGAGGATGCCGATCCGGAAAAGCTCCCGCTGCTCCCCGGCGGAATGGCGACGCCGGAATTTGAAAAGGCGCGCGCCGCGGTGCTCGCGGAACTGCGCGCATTCGATCAAAAAGTCGCCGACAAAATCAGCGCGACCCTGCGCATCGCGTCTGGTCTTTCGATCTACGTCTCCGCGGAAACCATTGACGCCATCGCGAACAGAAACCGCCTGCCCAAAAAGATCATCGAGGAGCGGACCAAGGAGAAAAACAAGCTCGTGAAGCTGGAACTCGATCCCGGCTCGCCGCCGCGCGCGCACGTCCTCCGCGACCGCCCGCAGCCCGTGAAGCCGCACGTCTTCCTCCGCGGAAATCCGTCGCGTCCCGGCGAAGTGGTTGACCGCCGTTTTCCGAGTTTCCTCGGCGGCGACGCCGCGCCGTTCAAGCAGGGCAGCGGTCGCCTCGAACTCGCGCGCGCGATCACCGCGCCTGCGAATCCGCTCACCGCGCGCGTCATCGCAAACCGCGTGTGGATGCACCACTTCGGCACCGGCCTCACGCCGACGCCCGGCGACTTCGGCACGCGCAGCGAGGCGCCCGTGCAGATGGAACTGCTCGACTGGCTCGCGACGAATCTCACCGCACAGGGGTGGTCGCTGAAAAAATTGCACCGCACGATTTTGCTCAGCAGCACTTGGATGCAGGAGTCTGTGCATCCCTCGGAAATCGCGACGGAAAATCCAAAATCCAAAATCCAAAATCCAAAATCCAAGGACCCGGAAAACCGTCTGCTGTGGCGTCAAAACCGGCAGCGCCTCGAATGGGAGGCGATGCACGACGCGCTCCTGGCCGCCGCGGGAAATCTCGACACGACGATCGGCGGACGCCCGGTGCAGCTTTTCAAGGAACCCTTCCCGAAACGCCGTGCCGTTTACGCGTACATCGATCGGCAAAATCTCCCCGGCACGCTGCGCACCTTCGACTTTGCGAGCCCGGACCTGATGAATCCGCAGCGCTCGACGACGAGCGTCCCGCAGCAGGCGCTCTTCATGATGAACAGCCCCTTCGTCATCGCGCAGGCCGAGACGCTCACCGATGCGCCCGACTTTTCCTCGACCGCGCCCGAGGAGCGCCAGGTGCAGATGCTCTACCAGCGCGTGCTCGCGCGAAAAGCGACGCCCGCCGAAGTGAAGACCGCGATCGAATTTGTAAAAGCCGCCGAAGCCACGCCGCACACCGAGCCCGCGCCGACGTGGCGCTACGGCTACGGCAGCTACGACGCGACGACGCGCAAGGTCGCATTCACGCCCTTCGCGACGTGGACCGGCACGCAGTGGCAGTGCGGCCCGAAGGTTCCCGATCCGAAATTCGGCTACGTCCATCTCAGCGCATTCGGCGGCCATCCGGGGCGCGACTTCGCCGCGATCCGCCGCTTCACCGCGCCGCGCGACATGACGGTCTCACTCGCCGGCGAAGTGGTGCGCGCCGCCGCCGCAGGCGACGGCATCCTCGCACGCGTCGTGAGCGACCGGCAGGGACCGCTCCTGGAAAAGAACGTCTCACCGAAGGGGACAGTGTCATGTGCATTCGAACGCATCGCACTGAAGGCCGGCGAGACGCTCGACTTCATCATCGAGAGCAATGGCGATGACAACAGCGACGGCTTCTCATGGCGCATCGCGCTGAACACCAGCGACGGCGCGGCATTCGACGCGAGGAAGCAGTTCGCCGGCCCGCCGCCGAAGGCGAATCCGTTCACCCCATGGGAGCGCTACGCGCAGGTGCTGCTGGAGACGAACGAGTTTATGTTTGTGGACTGATCTTCCGCGCCGACGGAACGGGGACGGTGGATTTCAAATCGAAATGACTGAGTCCCGAAGGATCCGCATTTATCTTCTGCCCGGTCTCGACGGCACCGGGCGGCTGCTTGATGCATTCATTCAAAATTCTCCGAGGGGATTTGAAGCCGTGCCGATTGCGTATCCGCCGGACCGCGTGCTGAACTACGACGACCTGGCCAATGTGGTTTCCAGCAAAATTGCCGACGATTCGCCGATGATTCTGCTCGGTGAATCCTTCGGCGGCCCGCTCGCACTCCGGCTTGCCTCACGCAAACCGCGAAACCTTCTCGCAGTGGTACTCGTTGCCACATTTGTGCAGCCTCCCGCTTCGTCACTTGGACGGTTTTTCCCGTGGCGAATCGGCTTCCGCATGCGCGCGCCGGTTTACGCGATCCGCGCCATGCTGGCTGGAAAAACCGCGTCGGGCGAATTGCT
>JANXZI010000184.1 GCA_025355595.1 Spartobacteria bacterium | reverse complement strand
AAGCCGTGCGATCTGCCCGAGGAGGCCATGGAGCCCGGCCTCGACTGGGATCGCTGGCTCGGGCCCGCGCCGATGCGCCCATACCACAGCGAGCTCTCGCCGCGCGGCGTGCATAATCATTTCCCGAATTGGCGCAAATATTGGGAATACGGCGGCGGCATGGTCACCGACTGGGGCGCGCATCATTTCGACATCTGCCAGTGGGGCCTCGGCGAAGACGGACGCGGCCCGGTGGAAATCACCCCGCCGAGCGAGAAGAATGCCGAGAAGGGCGCGAAGCTGAAATACGCGAGCGGCGTCGAGGTGGAGCACATCGCGGAAAACGGCGTCACCTTCCACGGCGAAAACGGATTCATCTTCGTGAACCGCGGACGCTTCATCCTGAAGATCGGCGATAAGGAAATCGCGAACTTCAGCAAGCAGGACAGCAAGCCGGGCCTCAAGGAACAGCTCGATCTCGTCGAGAAGGAATACCTCGCAAATGCGAAGGTGAAGCTCGAGGCATCGGAGAACCACAAGTCCAACTTCATGGACTGCGTGCGCTCGCGGAAGCGCCCGATCGCCGACGTGGAAATCGGCGCGCGCAGCGTGACGACCTGCCACCTCGTGAACCTCGCCTACCGCCACAACGCGAAAATCCAGTGGGACCCCGCGAAGCTCGACTTCGCCGGCGGCACCGGCAAGGCCGAGTGGCTCACGCGCGAATATCGCGGACCTTGGAAAGTGTAGTCGCGAAAAATCGCACGGAATTTTCGCGGCCTTCGCAGTGTTTCTGAATCTGCGGGAACTCATCCTGTGGCGTCGCGTCACGGGGTGTGATTTTCCCGGACAGCCGGAATCACGATCGGGCGGGTCTCGCCTGCCGTGGTTTGCGCTCCCCGCTGGCACGCCACTTTCTTAGCAGGGAGAGTCTTGACCCAGCCCACACAGCCCGCCCTCCGCCGGATTCCCGGCGGCATCCGCACGCACATCGTCGCGGGGATCGTCTTCGCGGTCCTCTACGTCGTACTCGTGAATGTGCGGCCCTTCTCGCCGTGGTTCGCGCCCGGTGCGACGCTCGATTTCGCCGCTGAGATCGCATCGCCGGGCGATGGCACCGTGCAGGTCGGCAGGGCCATCTACGGCGGAACGAGGCTCCTGCCATCCGGCCAGGTGAAGATCGCGAAATCCGACACGCCGCGCACCGTGATCCTGAAGGCGCGCGCCGTGGACTGCGAGGCGCTGCTCTTCCAGCCGCTCGTCGGGGGAGGCGTGATGGAAATCCGCAACCCACGCATCCAGGATGCTGCTGGTCGCGTGCTCCACCGCTTCAAGGTCGAGCGCGCGAAACCGATGTCGTGGGAAGCCGTCGAGAGCGCCGCAAACGGCGTCCTGCGGTTGCGGCTCATCCCGAACATCGACGTGATGTTTGAAACGGAAAAGCCGCTCACCATGCCGGGCGATCTCTGGCCGGGCTGGGGCATCGTGCTCGCAGAATTTTTCGCCGCGGCGATCCTCTTCGGCGGATTCTGCGCGCTGCTCGCCCGGCGTTTCACCGGTGCGGGCGCGCGATTCGCCGCATCACTCGCCGCATGGACGCAGGCACGGCCAAAGACGGCGCTGCTCTGCGCCGCGCTCGCGGGCGTGCTCATCGCCTGCCACCCCGTCATTTTTCTCGGCCGCAGCTTCGTCTCGCCGAACAACGGCGCGCACGCGCTCTACGGCGGATTCCCGACGCTGCCGGGTGCAAAAATCGCGCCGGTGAAAAGCGTCGCCGGCAGCGATCTCGGCGCGATGGCGTGGGCCTTCCTCCCGTACTCGCACATGCAGCACGAGGCCCTCGCGCACGGCGAGTGGCCGCTGCGGAACCGCTACGCAGCCTGCGGCCTCGGCCTGCAAGGGCAGGGGATCTCGATGTTCGGCGACCCGCTGCACATGATCCCCGTCGCCGCAAAGGGCGAGGCGTGGGCGTGGGATTTGAAATTCATCCTCGCGCGGCTGCTCTTCGCGTGGGGCATCGGCCTCGTCGTCTTCGCCGCCGTGCAGAGGGTCGGTGTCGCGCTGCTGCTTGCCATGTCCGCATCGTTCATCGGGCACTTCGCATACCGCTTCAATCACGGCGCACATTTCACCATGTGCTACGCGCCGTGGATTCTCCTTCCGTGGGTCCAGTCGTTGCGCGCGCGGTCATTCGGCGAGGCGTTGAGATGGATGCCGCTGCACGTCCTCGCGAGCATCGCGCTGTTCAACAGCGGCGCGATGAAGGAAGCCGTCATCCTCCTCGGCACACTGAATGGCGCGGGCCTCCCCGCGCTGCTGCTGCGTCCGCTGCCCTGGCGCGAACGCCTCGCGCCCATGGCCGCGATGCTCGCGGCAAATGGAATCTTCCTGCTCATCGCCTCACCGTTTTGGATGACGTTCGCCGATCAGCTCGCAAACGCGCGAACGATCTACGACCGGATGGAAGTTTACCAAAACCAGCCCTCGCTGCTCATCGGGCTCTTCGACGATCTGTTTTCCCGCCAACTCAACAGCAACGAGGAGCACTTCGACCCGTCCGGAAATTTCCTGCTGCTCGTCGGCGTGCTGTGGTCGCTCGTCCGCGCCCGTTCGCTCGCCCGCGATCCGCTCTGGCTCGCCTGCGCCATCGCCTCGGCGTGCGTGCTCGCGTTCCTTTTCGGCGTCGTCCCGCCGTCGTGGATCGCCGCGATGCCCTTCCTCGGAAAAATCTGGCATGTGGACAACTGCTTCTCGGTCGCCGCGATCGTGCTCAGCTTTGTGCTCGCCGCATTCGGCCTGCGCGAATGTCTCGACCGTCGCAACGACCCCTCGTGGCGTGGCGACTGCGTGATGTTCTGCATCGGTGTCGGCGCGATCTTCGCGCTCTATTTCGGCTTCACGCACGCTGCGCACCGCTCCGGCATTTCGCTGCTCGCGGTCGGGAACACGGTCGCCAAGAGCCCCTTCTTCATCGGCTACGCGACCGCGCTCGCCGCCGCGGTGATCGCGCTCCCGCTGCTCTGGCGGCGCAGCGCGCAGGCCGGACTCGGCGTCGGCGGCTGGCTCACGGTGGCCGCGGCATTTTTCGCGATCCACTTCCGGCACGCGTCCTATGCGGAGACAAAATTCGACGCGTATGTGATGAGCCCGCAGCCACGTCCGGATTTCACCGCGAAGTCCGCCGCGATCGAAAAAATTCGCGGCCTGATCGCCGAGGCAAAGTCACCCGCCCGCGTCGTTGGGACGATGATGAACCTCTCACCGGATTTCAACGCGGTGTACGGATTGGAGTCCCCGTTCAGTTGCGACGCCGTGAGCAACCGCTGGCAGTGGGAACTCGTGGATGCCGCCGGTTTCCGGCGCGTGTGGTTCTGGCGCGTGCTCATTCCCGAACCGCAAATCCCCGCGCTCCTGCCCGGACTCGACATGTTCGGCGTGCGATACTTCGTCAGCTCCCCGCTCGTGAATGCGCCGGAGATCCCCGGCCTCGTGTCGCTCGGTCGCACGGACATGATGCTCCACGAAAGCCGCACTGCATGGCCGCGCGCATTTTTCACCGATCGCATCGCTGGCTACGCGCAGCCCGGCGATCTCATGGAACTCGTGCGAGGCTCACGCGGCATCCCGCTCGCCGCAGTGCAGCCGGGCACATCCGTGCCCGGAGGATTTCAAAGTGACGCCGCCTCGCTCGCGCAGCGCACCGTCGTCCCCGCGACAGACTATCGCCTCACGCCAAACACCACCGCATTTCGCGTGAACGCCAGCGCTCCCGGAGCCGTCGTGCTCGGCGAGGCCTTCGAGCAGGGCAACTACATCGTGACCGTGGACGGCGCAAAGGCCGAGCCCATCCGCGTGAACCACGCCTTCCTCGGCGTCCTCGTGAATTCCGCCGGGCCGCACGACATCGTCTTCACCTACCGTCCGCGCCTCTGGCGTCTCTCCCTCTGCATCGCCGCCCTCGGCATCGCTCTCGCCACCTGCGCCTTCATCGTCACAAGACGCCGCGCGCGCGACTGATCCTTGGAAGTTGGGCGTCGGACGTTGCCTGAATGTTCAATGTTGAATGCCGGATGTTCGCACAGCGTCCGCTCACCACTCCGCCGTCACCGTCTTGCACAGCCCGATGAATGTCTCCTCGACCATGCTCATGCGCCGCCCCTGCCAGTGCAGGATTCCCCAGCGGCGCTTGAGTTTTCTTTTCCCCAGCGGCAGCGCGACGAGCTTGCCCGCGGCGATCTCCTTCCGCGCCGTCCACGGCGCGAGGATGCTGATGCCGATGCCCAGCTTCACGAGTTCCTTGATCGCCTCCATGTTGCCGAGATCGAGCTGGCTGAAGAGCACGATGTCATCCTCGCGGAAATGCTCCTCGATCATCGCCGACGTGTAGCTCTTGCGCTTGTACACGATGTAGTTCTGCCGCGCGATTTCGCTCCGCTCGACCTTGCCTGCGCGCGCCCACGGGTGCTGCGGGCTCACGATGAATTGCATCTCGTCCGTGAACAGCGGGCGGAAGTCCAGCGGCTCGCCGCGCTTCGGCTCGAGGTTCACCGCGAGGTCAATCTTGTGCGCGCGCAGTGCATCAATCATCTCCGGCGTGTCGCCCGGCTCGATCGAGATCGTGCAGTTTGGGAAGCTGTCCTTGAACTCTCGCAGCACGCCCGGAAGGATGTGCTGGCACGCCGTCGTGCTCGCGCCGAGCCGCAGCCGACTCTGCCCCCATTTGCCGAGCCGGCCGAGTTCCGCGCGTGCCTCGGACATCTCGGCGAGCACCCGCGTCGCACGCGCGAGGAGCTGTTCCCCGGCCTGCGTGAGCACCGCTTTTTTGCCCATCTTGTCCAAAAGGCGACAGCCCACCTCGCCTTCGAGCGCCTTCATCGAGTGGCTCACGGCGGATTGCGAGAGGTGAAGCTCGCGCGCAGTCTCCGTGAAACTGCCCGTGCGTGCGAGGATGGTGAA
>JANXZI010000440.1 GCA_025355595.1 Spartobacteria bacterium | reverse complement strand
CGCGCCCGTCTCTATGACCCCGGCGTGCGCGAGCGGCGCGGCGTTCAGCCCGGCGGCCCAATTCGTGAGACACGAAAATCCCGCAACCTCCAGCCCGAGCGCGCGCGCCTGGATCGCCTCCAGCACGGTGCTCATGCCCACGGCATCCGCGCCGAGGCGCTGCATCATCCGCACCTCGGCGGGCGTCTCGTACTGCGGGCCGAGCAGCCCGGCGTACACGCCCTCGTGCAGCGTCATGCCGCGGGATTTTGCAACGGTGGAAAAATGTGTGCGCAGGCGCGCGGAATACACTTCGCTCATGTCGAAAAAATTTGCGCCGCCGAGCAGCGGCGAGGTTCCGGTGAGGTTCAGGTGGTCGTTCAGCATCATCCACGAGCCCGGTGCGAACTGCGCATTGCACGTCCCCGCCGCGTTTGTGAGCACGAGCCTGCGGATGCCACGCGCGGCCATCCAGCGCACATTTGCCGTCACCTCCGCCGCGCCGCCGCCCTCGTACAGATGCACGCGCCCGCGTGCGGCGACGATTTCCACGCCGCCGATTTTCCCGAACGCAAATTCCCCCGCGTGCCCCGCCACGCGCGACTGCGGCAGCCCCGCGATCTCCGAGTATTTCACCACCGCCTCCACATTCATCCGCTCGCAAAATCCGCCCAGCCCCGAGCCGAGCACGAGGCCCCATTGCGGACGAAAATTTTGCCAGGACATCCGCGCACCGTGCGGAACGGACGCCGCGCACGCAATGCAATGCGTAGTGCCGCCGCTCTCGGCGAGCCTCGGAGAATGCTCCGCCATCCCTCGCCG
The DNA here is from genome assembly GCA_025355595.1 of Spartobacteria bacterium. GTDB lineage: Bacteria > Verrucomicrobiota > Verrucomicrobiia > Chthoniobacterales > Chthoniobacteraceae > SXWH01. Next base: position 1,368 of record JANXZI010000440.1, on the reverse strand, counting down.
CGTGTTCCTGATCCGGTGACGTTTCCGGGATGAAGCCCGGACTACTTCGCCGTCGGCTCCGCCGTCTTCGCCGCTGGCTTCGCGGCTTCCGTTTTCGGTGTCTCGGTCTTCGTCGCAGGTTGCACTGCGGGCTTTGGCGCTTCCGCTTTCGGAGCCTCCGGTTTTGCCGCGGGCTGCGCTGGCGGCTTCGGCGTTTCCGTCTTCGCCACGGCGGGAGCCGGCTGGGGTGCCTGGCCTTCCTTGGAAAAATCCACGCCGCCGAGCAACTCGCGGATCGTTTCGCTCGGGAGCACCTGCGTCTCGATGCGGCCCGAGCGCGCGATGACGAGGCCGACCACCGTGCCATCGAGATCGGTCACCGGGCCGCCGCATTGCGACGCCTGCAACGGCAGATCCGTCTGCATGGCCGCCGGGAAATCCGTCCGCCGTTTGCTGATCGTGCTGCCCATGCTGTTCATGCGATCATTGCCGCCGCGGGCGGAGCCGGCCGCTGAGCCGCGGTCGCCGAGCGCGATTTCCTTTTCCACGACCGCGTCGCCGCGCTGGAACTTCAGCTTCACTTTGTCGCCCGCCTTGCGGTCCGAGACCATCTTCGTGAACGTGTAAACGGAGTCCGGTTTTTTGCCATCGAGTTCGAGGATGCGATCCTCCTTTTTCAGGCCGGATTTTTCCGCCGGCCCTTTCGCGACGACATCGCGGATCTTCAGTCCCTGATCGTCGCTCTCGAGCTGGATGCCGAGGAAGCCGCGTCCCTTCATCTGCTCGTTCCGCACCTGCACGCTCACGATGCCGATCGCCACTGGGTCGCGCCCCTCGGGAGCAGCCGCAGTGATGAAGGTGCCGACGGGCAGCAAGCCCCGCTCGCCCCATTTCACCACGGGCATGTCCTTCGCCGTCGCGTGCAAAAGCGCGAGATCGTGATCCGGCCAGGTCCGCACGATTTTCGCCGTGACCCACGCGCCCTTGATCTGGCACTCGAGTTCCCCCGCGCCGCTGACTTCGCTCGCCTTCGTGAGCAGCCAGCCGTCGGCGCGCACGCCGGTCGCAAACGCCACCGGATCGGCCGGCTTTTTCGCGTCGCGCAGGATGAAAGTCGCCGCGGCCACTCCGAGCGATCCGGGGCGGTGACCTTCGAGGAGCTGGTTAAAATGATCCGTCAGCTTTTTTTCCGTCGTCTTGTCGAAGCTCGGCGCACCTCCGAAGCCGAGCCCCATCAGCGCGTTTGGATTTTTTTCCTTCATCAACCGGAGCAACTCCGGGAGCTCCGCCTTCTTCAGTTCATCCGCAGGCACGCCCTGCTTTTCGAGCACGCCGCGCAGGAGCGGGAGCAGTTCCTTCGCGTCCATCCTCAGCATCCCGCCGTGGTCC
>JANXZI010000436.1 GCA_025355595.1 Spartobacteria bacterium | reverse complement strand
TCACCACCGCGGCGACCATCTGGCTCACTGCGACGCTCGGCGTTCTGTGCGGCGCGGGGATGTGGCCCGTGGCGCTGCTCGGCGTGGGTCTGACTCTCGCGGTCCTGATTCTCGGCAAGCCGCTGGAAAAATTCGTCCATCGGAAATTCCCGAAGCTCAGCGACCACGGTAACGACGACCCGCCGCCGCACGGCTGATCCGCAGGGCGCAGGGCACCGTCAGAGCCCGAGTGCTTTCATCGTCGCGGGGATGTCGCCTAGGTCTTTGAGCAGGATGTCCGGCGTGTGCGGTGCGAGCTGTTCGGATCGGAAGATTCCCGTCGCGACGGCGACCGCCTTTGCGCCGATGGCGCGCGCGCAGGAAATGTCGTGCGGCGTGTCCCCGATCACGAAGGTGCGCGACAACGGAATTTCGTGCCCATGCCCGCGAGCCCGCGCGAGCGCGAAGGGGCCGAGGCAATCACGCTCGTGGTGATCATCGGCGAACGCGCCGAACCCGAAATAATCCCACACGCCATAGTGCGACAGCTTGTGCTCCGCGCCGCGCTCGACGTTTCCGGTGAGCAGGCCGAGCACGACATCGCTGCGCAGTTTCAGCAGCGGGAGCAGTGCGTCCACGCCGGGCAGCAGGCGTCCCTGCGTCTCGCGAAGCAGCACGGGGAGGTGGCGCAGATAATTCCCGAGGACCGCGGCGATGCCCTCAGCGGTCTCCGCGCGGCCATGCTTGCGGAGTAACTGCCGCGCGATGCCCGTGTCGGTGCGCCCGGCGATTTCGATTTCGCGCAGGTCATCCTCCACGCCGAATGTGTCGCGCACGGCGAGGCGCAGCGAGCGTTCGCCGCAGCCGCCGGAGGTGAGCAGGGTGCCGTCAATGTCGAAGAGGAGCAGGGTTTTTTCCAAGGTGTGAGATGGTGGAGTCTTAATCGTAATCCTAATCTTAATCTTCCTCTTCCCCGCGGCCACTGCGAGGGAGTAAGATTAAGAATAAGATTAGGATTACGATCGAGGGCAACCCGAGCGTGTTCTTGCGCGGTGAAAATGTTCCAGCCACAAGCATGGGCATGAAACGAATCCTCCCTGTCGTCCTCGCTTCCGTGATCAGTGCTGCCGCCGAGTCGCCGCGTGCGAGCGCCCCGGACGTGCAGGCGAAGCCGGAAGTTCCCGGCCCGCAGACCGATGGCTCCGTGCTCCTGCCGAACCAGTGGCGACTGCGGCCTGCGGGGAAGCAGGTCATCGTGGGCGACTTCCCCGCGAGCATGGCGCTGCACCCGGATGGGAAACACGCGGCGATCCTCCACTGCGGGCACGGGCAGCACGAGGTGCAGATCCTCGACATCGCGGCGGGGAAAATTGTCTCGCGCGTGAACTTGCGCGAGGCGTTTTACGGCATCGCGTTTTCGCCGGACGGATCGAAGGTCGTGTGCAGTGGGTCGGGTGACGAGGTGTTGCACATTTTTAAATTCAAGGACGGCTACCTCGGCGAGCCGACGGAGATTCCGCTGCGCGCGAAGACGAAGCGCGGCGTGCCGTGCGGCCTCGCGATTTCCGGCGACGGCTCCACGATCTACGTGGCAAATGTGTGGGGGCAGACGGTAAGCCGCGTACGGATCACGGCGGACGGCGCGGCGGAAATCAGCGAACTCCCGCTGGCTGCGCCGGATGAAATCGGCAAGGTCGCGCCGCGCGTGGGCCTGCCGACGGATGACCCGAGCATCACGAAACGCGCGGAGGCAATCCTCGACACGACGGGGAAGGACGCACCGTTTCCATACGCGTGTGTGCTCGATGAGAAGCGCGAACGGCTCTACGTGAGCCTGTGGGCGCAGGCGCATGTCGCGGTGATCGATCTGAAATCGTGGAAGGAAATCGCGCTCTGGAAAGCCGAGGAGCATCCGAACGAAATGGTGCTCTCGAAGGACGGCGCGCACCTCTTTGTCGCGAATGCGAACCGCAACTCGGTCTCGGTGATTGATGTGGAAAGCGGCAAGACCATCGAGACACTCGTGGCGGAACTCACGCCCGACGCGCCTCCGGGCAACACACCGAACTCGCTCGCGATTTCGCCGAATGGCGAGCGACTCTTCGTCGCGAATGCAAACATCAACACGGTCGCCGTCTTTGAAATCGAGAAGCCGGGACACTCGCGTTCGCTCGGCTTCATTCCGAGCGGATGGTATCCCACGAGCGTGCGTGCGGCGAAGGGCGGAAAGCTCCTGATCGCAAACGGCAAGGGCGTGGTGAGCCGCTCAAACCGGCACTTCGCGCAGCCGGGAAGCAAGCTACCGCCGGTGGGAGTGAACGAATACATCGGCGGAATTTTGCATGGGACCGTCAGCGTCGTTCAGCTCCCGACCGAGGAGGACGAGCTCGCTGCGGAACTGAAAAAGCAGAGCGGGATCGCCTACTCGTGCATGCCGGAGAACGGGCGCAAGATCGAGGCGGCGGCGCTGAAGGGAAATCCGATTCCGCGGAAGGTCGGCGATCCTTCGCCGATCAAATATGTGATCTACATCGTGAAGGAGAACCGCACTTTTGATCAGGTTCTTGGCGATCTCGGCAAGGGCAACGGTGATCCTTCGCTTTGCATTTTTGGCGAGGACGTGACGCCGAACCACCACGCCTTTGCGCGTGATTTTGTGACGCTCGACAATTTCTACGTCGAGAGCGAGGTGAGCGCCGACGGGCACGAGTGGAGCATGGCGGCGTATGCGACGGATTTCGTCGAGAAGACGTGGCCCATCAGCTACGGTCACGGGAACTCGAAGTTCCCGTATCCCGCCGAGGGCGTGTTCCCGATCGCGGTGCCTGCGGGCGGCTATCTGTGGGATCGCGCGGCGGCGCATGGCGTGAGCTACCGGAGCTACGGGGAATTTACGACGAGCCCGAAAGGCGGACAGCCCGGCAAGGCAAAGGTGAAAGGGCTCGAGGGGCACATTGACCCAGAGTATCACACGTTCGACATGGGCTATCCCGATGTGAAGCGCGCGGAGCGTTTCATTTCCGAGCTGCACCGATTTGAAAAGGAGGGCGACATGCCGCGGCTGCAGATTGTGCGGCTGCCGAATGACCACACGAGCGGCGCGAGCCCAGGCAAGCCGACGCCGGTCGCGCATGTCGCGGACAACGACCTTGCGTTTGGCATGCTCGTCGAGGCGGTGAGCAAATCAAAGTTCTGGGCGCAGTCCGCCATCTTTGTCGTGGAGGACGACGCGCAGAACGGCCCGGATCACGTGGATGCACATCGCACGATCGCGTTCGCGATTTCGCCCTTCACGCGCAACCGCGGCGTGGACAGCACGCTCTACTCGACGGCCTCGATGCTGCGGACGATGGAGCTGATCCTCGGCATGACTCCGATGTCGCAGTTCGACGCGCTCGCGATGCCGATGTTTGCAGCGTTTCAGGAAAAGCCGGACCTGCGCCCGTATGAACGCAAAATGCCGAAGGCTGACCTCAACGCGATCACGAAGAAGACCGCGTGGGGCGTGAGGGAGACGAGCACGATGGACCTCACCAAGGAAGATGCAGCCGACGACCTCCTGCTCAACGAAGTCATCTGGCGCAGCGTCCGCGGGGCGAGCAGTCCGATGCCCGCGCTTGTGCGCCGCGCCTGGGTGCTCGCCGGAGATGCGGACGACGCAAAATAGACCGACATAAAAAACAATGCACACCGCCACCTTCCTTCAGGATCTCGCGGCGGTGATGATTGTGGCGGGATTGGTGACGGTGATTTTCCACCGCTTCAAGCAGCCGGTCGTGCTTGGCTACATCATTGCGGGCGTGATCATCGGGCCGCACACGCCGCCGTTTCCGCTCATCAAGGACGAGAACACCATCCAGACGCTCGCCGAACTTGGCGTGGTGTTGCTAATGTTTTCGCTCGGGTTGGAATTCAGCCTGCGCAAGCTCCGGCGGGTGGGTGTGGCGGCGGTCATCGCGGCGCTGCTGGAAATCCTGCTCATGGTCTGGGTCGGCTACGAGATCGGCCGCATGTTTGGCTGGAGCACGATGGACAGCATTTTCCTCGGCGCGATCCTTTCCATTTCCTCGACGACCATCATCGTCAAGGCGCTCGGCGAACTCGGCAAAACCAAGGAGCGGTTTGCGCAGTTGATTTTTGGAATTCTGATCATCGAGGACATCCTCGCCGTGGCGATGATTGCGCTGCTCTCCGGCATCGCGACGACCGGCGCGCTGAAGATAGCCGAGGTGGGAATGACGCTCGGCAAGCTCGGCATTTTCCTCGTCTCGACGCTGGTCGTCGGTCTCATCGCCGTGCCGCGCTTGCTCGGCTACGTCGCCAAATTCCGGAGCAACGAAATGCTGCTCATCACCGTGCTCGGGCTTTGCTTCGGCGTTTCGCTGCTGGCGGTGAAACTGGGTTACAGCGTGGCGTTGGGCGCGTTCGTCATCGGTGCTGTCATTGCTGAGGCGCGGGAGATTCACCGCATTGAGACGCTCACGGAGCCGATTCGCGACATGTTCAGCGCCATTTTTTTCGTCGCGATCGGAATGCTGATTGACCCGAAAATTCTGGCTGCCTACTGGCTGCCCGTGGTCG
>JANXZI010000418.1 GCA_025355595.1 Spartobacteria bacterium | reverse complement strand
GCGGCAGGCAAGAGCCCGGCGAAGAAGGGCGCGGCCAAGAAGAGTGCGCCGAAGAAGGCCGTTCCGAAGAAGTCCGCTGCGAAAAAGCCGGCTGTGAAAACGGCGAGCAAGGCACCCGCAAGGAAGCCCGCGCCGAAGAAGGCGGCCAGGAAGGCGCCGGCAAAGAAGAGCTCGAAAGGCAAGCGCCGGTAAGACGCAGTCGCGTTGAAACGTGACGGGGCGGGGCCAATCGGCCTCGCCCCGTCGTGCTTGTCCGCCTTTGCTTCCGTCCACGATGTAATTACCGTGATCACATCATGAAGACCGTCGAGCTTTCCATCACACGTATCGGCAATTCTCGCGGCATCCGCATCCCTGCCGACGTGCTGCGGCGCTACAAGCTCGGCTCATCCGTCCTCATGGAAGAGCGCGGCGGCGAACTCGTCCTCCGCGCCAAAAAGCAAGCCAGGCTCTCGTGGGCCGAGACATTCGCGGCCATGGCTGCGGAAAAGGAAGACTGGTCCGCATGGGACGCCACTGCAGGCGACGGCCTCGCATGACGCCTCAGCGTTTCGACATCATCCTCGTCTGTCTCGATCCGGTCATTGGTGGAGAGATGGCAAAGACGCGCCCCGCCGTAATCGTCAGCGCCAGCGAGATGAACGCGGCTCTCGACACGGTCGTCGTCTGCCCGCTCACCACGAAGCTCCACCCCGGCTGGCGCAGCCGCGTGCAGATCACCAGCGCGGGCAAACGCTCCGAGATTGCGGTGGATCAGATCCGCACCATCAGCAAACGCCGGATCGTGCGCCGGATCGGAAAAGTCACAGCCAAGTCCGCCGCAGAACTCCAGCGCACGATCTCCGAGATGTACGGCGAGGGGTGAGGTTTCCCGGAAATGAAAAGGCTTTTTTCTCGCTCGCACTCGAAACTCTTGCAGAATTCCGAGAATTGATCCGCTCAAGATGAACGACAGCCCGCCGCCAGAACCCAAGCAGACCGGAGTAGATCCAGTTCAAACGGGTATTGACAATGAACTACAGGTATTGCCGCCAGAGGGCAAAGAGAAGGCCGCGCTTCTGAGCAGCGCAGTGGAAGGAAGTTACGCTCGGGGATTAACCTCCGCAGCTATTCCATTGCTGACGCTAACCGCTCGAAATTATGAGTTGCAGATCTCAACATTGACCAAAGAACGCGATAAGGCGCACGCAGAGGCAGCCGAATTACGGGAAAAGCTGAGCACAGCCGAATGCCGAAATGCTAGACTTTCTGAACGGCTCCGTCGGGGGCCTGCATTAGCTGTTTGTGTTTCAGCGATGCAGATTATCGGGGGAATTCTAATTGGCACTGGATTTGGGCAAATTATGGGAAAGGCAACTGCAATTGCATGGGCAACATTAATCATTGGCGGAATTTTGCTCATTGCTAGCTTTATTGCACAGTACCGCGGCTCCATAAAAGATGACGAAAGCTAACATGCTACACTTAGAACCCATTCTCGAACTGGAAATAGTCGGAATTTATGACCGGGGAATTCCAAATAAAGAAAGAGTCGTATTGCGGCCAAATATGGCCCTTAACTTGCAGGGATTCGTGCTCGGTGCAGGGTGGGAATTTCCTAATGGGACCGTTTTTCCAATTTCCGATCGGACCTTATTCTTTACAGAGCAATGGATTGATGTTGAAAGCTGGGTTGTAATTTACACTGGAAAAGGAGCGTCACTTGTTTCTGAAATGCCTACCGGAGAAACTGCCTACACTTACCATTGGGGCCGGTCTGCGGTCTTGTTTAGCAACCCAAGATTCACGGCTTTTTTAGCGCGTGTTAGCGCGATACAAGTATTTCAGACGTCACGAACTCTACCATCGCTAGGGAATCGAAAATAAGCCCGGCTCGGCGTTTTTTTAACGCCAACTCAGCGCAGAATTTCGGCGAAGAGCTTCTTCATGCGGCCCATGATTGCTTGTCGGCCTTTTCCTGGTAGGCGGGGCCGGGCTTATTTTCGATTCCCTAGCGATGGTAGAGTTCGTGACGTCTGAAATACTTGTATCGCGCTAACACGCGCTAAAAAAGCCGTGAATCTTGGGT
>JANXZI010000398.1 GCA_025355595.1 Spartobacteria bacterium | reverse complement strand
TTTCAACCTGCGGCGGAAACGAGGTGGAGCGTGACCTCCGGGCACGCTTCGGCGGGCGCGCGGTGGCGCACGGTTCACGGATGCCGTTGCCGCGCTGCATTGCACGCAAGTCTTGCATTTGGAAACGCGCCCGGAGGTCGCGTTCAACCGCATGAAGCTGCGACTCGACGGTGTGCGAAAATCTTTCGCGGGGAAGACGGTGCTCGATGGGATCACGGCGGACTTCGGCGAGGCAAATGCGGTCGTCTTCATCGGGCCGTCCGGTGGGGGGAAGAGCACGCTGCTGCGGACGATCGCGGGGCTGGAGGCGCCGGACGAGGGGAGTGTGTCGTTCGATGGCGAGACGGTGGATTATTCGTCGGAGGAAAAATTGCGCGCGCATCGGCGGCGGCTCGGGATTGTGTTTCAGGCATTCAACCTTTTCCCGCACCTCACGGCGCTGGAGAACATCACGCTCGCGCTCGAGAAGGTGCATGGGAACTCGCCGGAGCAGGCGCGCGAGACGGCGATGACGACGCTGCGGCGGTTCGCACTCGACGCGCACGCGGCGAAGAAACCGGCGGAACTTTCCGGCGGGCAGAAGCAGCGCGTGGCCATCGCGCGCGCGATCGCCGCGCAGCCGCGGCTGCTGCTTTTTGATGAGCCGACCTCGGCGCTCGATCCGGAGATGACGGCGGAGGTACTCGAACTGATCGAGGAGCTGAAGGCCGAGGGCCGCAGCTTCATCCTGGTCACGCACGAGATGGGATTTGCACGCCGCGTCGGCGACACGGTGGCCTTTCTCGCTGAGGGAAAGATTGTGGAAAAAAAAACTGCGGCGCACCTTTTCGATGCGCCGCAGTCGGCGGAGTGCCGTGATTTTCTGGCGAAGGTTCTGCGGTATTGATCCGCCCGACGCCCCGCGCTCTCACGAGCGCGGCTATGAGGTTACTTGATGTCTTCGAGCTTGAGCCAGACGCTCTCGCGGTTTTCGCCGGCTTCGCTGAAGACGCGCCATTCGACGGACTGGATGGCGCGCACGAGTCGGATCACATCGTTGGCGATCGCGCGGTAAGTGCCACCCTGTTCGCCTTTGAAGGGGCCGTTTGGATCCCGGTCGGCGATTTTCATCCATGCGTCGGCGAAATCGCAGAGCGCAGGAAACTGGATGCGGCCCTCGGCTCCGAGCGGAGTGCCGGCGGCGGCCGCCTTCGAGGCGATTTCCTTCGAGAGGGTGGGCGAGGTGCTGAGGATCCAGCGATCCTTCGAGATGGCGATATGCGGCAGGAGGTCGTCCGTGGGCATCGGCAACTCGATGGAGTGGATCTCCAGGTCGCCGTCCTTTTTCATGACGGGGTCGGGCAGCTTGCCCTCCGGCGAGAAGGCGGCGAGCTGCTTGATAACTTTCTCGAATCCGCCCCATGCGGCGCTCACTCCGGCGCGGTCCTTCAGTTCGGCGACCCACGCGATGCGCGCGATTTTTCCGTCGGCGATTTCGGCGGGGATCATCGGCATTTTTGGCATGGTGCCGTTCAGATCGAGGACGAATGCGGACTCGTCGCCGAGCGCCTTGGCGAGCTTCCGCGAGGAGGCCCAGACGTCCTTGACCATCGGGACGCCCATGGCCTCGATCATCGTGGCTCCGGCGCGCTCACTCTCGGGCACCATGGTCTTGCCGAATTTTTCATACCAGCCCCAGAGAATCACCGCGCCGTCCTCGAGCAGGTCGGCCATCTTGCCGTTGTCCGCGGGGTTCGTGCGGCCATTGGCGAAAATGAACACGGTCTTCGTGAAGAGCGATGCGAACGCGAGCGGCTTGCCAGTGTCGAACTGCGTCTGCTGCCCGCCGCCGAAGGCTTCACCGCGGAGGCCGGCCTCCCAGTAGCCCACGCTGACCAACGGATCAAACTTCCGGCTCGCGAGCGACTGGACCTTGCCCTCGAATTTCCTCACATCGGCCTGCATCGCGGCGATGGCCTCGGGCTTGAGCAGCGTGGTGAGTTCGTCGGACAGCTTCTTGAACTTGTCGGCAAACTCGATCTTCCCGTGCAGCTTCTCCTGCATGGCCACGCTCGCATAGCCGAAGCCGAGCGGCTGCTTGTCCGCAAATTGCGCCGCGCGGCGCGCGACCGGGGCGATGGCGAGCGCGCTGTCGGCAACGCTGCCGGCGAGTTTCACATGGGCGTGATCGCTGCCGAGCGAGAGGACGAGGTAGTCGCCGACCCAGCCCCAGGCGATTTCGATCCGCTTTTTCTTGAGCGATTCGACGGCCTCCTTGGCCTTGCCCTCGTTGCCGATGAGTTCCGCGAGCTGGGCGCGGATCTTCTCCTCCTGCATGGCCTCGACGAGCTTCGCGGCGTCGAGGGTGATGTTTGTGAAATCATATTTGTCCGCGACCTTGAAGTTGCCGAACGTCACGCCGGGCGGGAGCTTTGCGCCGAGCTGAGCGGTGACCATCGCCAGGCCGCCATCAATGTCCGCCTTGGACTTCACGGCCTTGAAAGCGAGCAGGACCGGTGGGATGTCGCATTTCAAGAGGGAAGGGATGATCTCCGGCGCGGCGTCGCGGAAGATCTTCGTGGGATCGGGCGGCTGCCCCCCACTCATCCCGGTCATGAGCAGGTGCTGCATCTGGATGCCCTGGAGTTCGCCGATGAGATTTACCCACGGCAGAAATTTTCCCGTGAAGCCCGCAGGCTCCGCGGCGACGATCTCGTTGCCGAGCAGCGCTTCAAAAATCGCCTTGCCCTTCTCCGCCTCGGGCGAATTCCACTTCTGGATCGCCTCCTGAAATTTCGGATCGTCCTTCAGCCCGGGGATGTTCAGCAGCGTCTTTGCCCAGTTGCTCCCGGCCAGCTTCACCCAGAGATCGTGCAGGCGGTAGTTCACCGAGAAGCCCTCGACGTCCTTCGGCAGCATCGCCGCGAAGCCGTAGGTCGCGCTGATGGCAGAGACTTTGGCGGGCGTGGCAGCGGGTTCCGTTGCCGTGGTTTTCGGCGGTTCCACGGGCTTTCCGGGCTCGGTGGTCTTCACAGGTTCCGCGGGCGTGGACTTGGCGGGATCGGCGGGCGGTTTGACGGTCGGGTCGGGTTTCTTGTCGCAGGCGACAAATGACGTTGCCAGCGCGAGCGCGAGCAGTGTGTGGAGTGGGCGGCGTTTCATATTTGGATCGGTTCTAGTTTGGTAAATTTGGGGCGCAGAGGGCGTCCGCGGGGAGCGGTTCTTATGCCGGGCACGCTCCGAGATGCACGAAAAAAATTGCCCGCGATTTTTTTCCCGCGGCGGAGGCTTCGGGGGGGAAATGGAGGGCGCGCACCGGGCTCAGACGCCGCACCGGGCGCGGAGGTTTCAGTCTTCGCTTGCGGGAAGGGGCGCGATGCCGTTCCACTTGCGGTTCATGATCGTCACCACCGCGCAGCTCTACAAGGTCGCCTACGGCAAGTTCGCCATCGGCGCATACAACATCAACAACGCCGAGCAGACGATGGGGCTCTTCCGCGGCTGCATCGAGAGCCAGGCGCCGTTCATCATCCAGATTTCCAAAGGTGCGCGCAAATACACGGAGAAGCGCATGCTCGAGGCGATCATCCGCGCGGCCAGTGAGATTTTTCCCGATGCGATCTTCGCGGTGCATCTGGATCACGGCGACGAAGAGACGTGCTACGACTGCATTGACTCGGGCTTCTACAGCTCGGTGATGATTGATGCGTCGCATGATCCGTTGGAGAAAAATATCGAGATCACCAAGCGCGTCTGCGACCGCGCGCACGCGAAGGGCATCAGCGTCGAGGCGGAACTCGGCATGCTCGGCGGCGTGGAAGAGCACATCGTGGTGGACGAGGGGAATGCGTGCCTGACGAACCCCGACGAAGCACTGGAGTTCATCCAGAAGACCGGCTGCGACTCGCTCGCCGCGGCCTTCGGCACCTCGCATGGCGCATACAAATTCAAGGGCCAGCAGTCGCTGCACTTCGACGTGATCGAAAAAATCCGCGACATCATCAAAGCGGCAGGCCTGCCGCCGGTGCCGATCGTCATGCACGGCTCGTCGTCCGTCCCGAAGGAGGAAGTCGCGCGCATCAACGCCGCCGGCGGCACGCTCGACCCGAGCGCGTGCGGCGTGAATGAAAACGAATACCTCCCCGCCGCGAAGCTCGGCGTGACGAAGGTGAACATCGACACCGACGGGCGCCTCGTGTGGACGCGCGTGCACCGCGAATTTTTCCGCGACAAGCCCGGCGACTTCGACTTCCGCCCACCGGGTATCATCTTTCAAAACGAATACTGCAAATTCATCGCGGGTCGGAACAAGTTTCTCGGCAGTGCCGGCACGATCCCCGAAATCAAAAAATCTCTCGGACTATGAAAATCGCATCCCTCCCCCGCCTCTGCGCCGCAATCACCCTCGGCGCGTTGGCATTTTTGCAGAGCGCGCACGCGGACAACGCGGCGCGAGTTGACGCGCTCCACGTCGCGAAGGTTGCCACCGATTACCTCGCGACGCATGGCCGGAATGCGCCGCACATCACCTCCATCGCGCTGGAAGCCGAAGCAATGATGGGCGGCAAGACCTCGTGGATCGTGCGCTTTTCCCGCCCCATCGTCACGGATGGCAACAAGGAGGTCGGCATGCGCGTGAAGCACGACGGCTCCGTGTCGTATCTCGTCGATGACAAGTCCGCCCCGAAGAAGCGCAATGTCCCGCTGAAATCGTAACCGATGAAGAAGGCCGGCGCTGGACGGCGGTTCACTCCATTCGGGATCATGGTGGTGATCCTGCTCGCCGGGATCGGCCTCGCGCTCTGGCTCGCATACCTGCCGTGGCGCTGGGAGCGGACGAAGGACGGACTGCGCAGGCGCTACCCCTCGGTCAACCGGATCGATGCCGACGGACTGGCGGCATGGCTCTTCAGACCGGGCGGCCCCAAGCCGGTGCTCATAGACGTGCGCCCGCTCGCGGAATACGGATACAGCCACCTGCCCGGCGCGAAGCGCATGGATCGCGATGACACGCCCGCGTCGCTTGGCATCCCGGAAAATTCGAACGACTCGGTGGTGATCTACGACGCCGTCGGAGCGGACGCCTCGCCCGTCGCCGACAGCCTCATCAAGCGCGGCTACAACCGCGTGCAGGTGCTCGAAGGCGGCATCTTCGAATGGGCCAACCGCGGACGGCCGCTCATCGGCCCGGGCGGGAACACGGGCCGGGTGCTTGCCGGGAATTCGGAATTTGCCTCCCTGCTGAGACGCCGCGCGCGCGCGACCCCGTGATGCAGTTTTCCGCCCCCGCAAAGATCAACCTCTCGCTCCGCGTCCTGCGCTGGCGCGACGACGGCTTCCATGAGATCGAGTCGCTCATGGCACCAATCGCGATTCGCGACACGCTGGAGATCGAGCGGCGCGACAGTGGCGGGATCGAATTCTCATGCAGCGACATCACGCTGCCCGCGGACGGCACGAACCTCGTCGTGCGCGCCGCCTCGGCGTTCGCCGCGAGCGCGGGCATCAAGCCGCACGTCCGCATTTTTTTGAAAAAAGAAACGCCGCACGGCGCGGGACTCGGTGGCGGCAGTTCCGACGCAGCGGCCACGCTGATCGCGCTCAACGAGATTTTTGGAACGAAGATTCCTCTCGCGGAACTCACACGCATCGCCGCGGAGATCGGCAGCGACGTGCCGTTCTTCCTCGCGCGCAGCGCCGCGTGGTGCCGTGGACGCGGCGAAATCGTGGAGCCCTGCGCGCTCCCGCAATCGCTGCCGCTGCTGCTCATCAAGCCGTCCTTTGGCGTCCCCACGCCGTGGGCTTACCAGCGCTGGCGCGACTCCCTTGAAATCCCCGGCGTGCCGTACGGGCCACAGGTGCTCGGCGACATTACGCTCGTGAACGACCTTGAGCGCCCGGTGTTCGAAAAATTCATCCAGCTCGCCGAGATGAAGCGCTGGCTGCTCGATCAGCCCGAGACCGCCGCCGCCCTCATGTCCGGCAGCGGCAGCACGATGATCGCCGTGCTGCACGAAAAATCCCTCGGTCCCGCGCTCGCGGAAAAGGCGCGTGAACAATTTGGCGGGCACATGTGGCTCGTGCTGACGGAAACGTAGCCGCCGACGGCAGGAGGCGGGCTGATCTTCTTCCGCGCTCCGCGTTCCGAATCCCGCGTTCAAAATCAGCCCGCCTCCTCCGTCGGCGGCTACGAGAGCAGCCGATACCAGTTATCCCGCCGGTGCGCCTCGAATCCCGCTTCGCCGATGAGCCGCTCGATCTGCGCCGTGTTCAGCCGGAACGAAGTGCCCGCGCTCGACACCACATTCTCCTCCATCATCACACTGCCGAAATCATTTGCGCCGTAGCGCAGCGCGATCTGTCCGATGCGCGGACCTTGCGTCACCCATGAACTTTGCACGTTCGGGATGTTGTCGAGGAAGATGCGGCTGAGCGCCTGCATCCGCAGGTATTCGCTGCTGCCGACCGGCTCCGCGCGCAGCTTGGTGTGCTCGGGCTGGAACGTCCAGCAGATGAACGCCGTGAAGCCGCCCGTCTCGTCCTGCGTGTCGCGCAGCCGCTGCAAATGCTCGATGCGATCCTCGATCGTCTCGACGTGGCCGAACATCATCGTGCAGCTCGAATTCAGCCCGAGCCCGTGCGCCACGCGCATCACTTCGAGCCACGCGTCCGATTTGCATTTCAAAGGCGCGATGCGCTCGCGCACCGGGTCCACGAGAATCTCGCCGCCGCCGCCGGGGATGCTCCCGAGTCCGGCCTCCATGAATTTCACGATGACTTCGCGAAGTGGCATTTTGAAAACCTCCGCGAAATGCTGAAACTCCGGCGGCGAAAATCCGTGGATGTTGATGTGCGGATATTTCGCGCGGATGTGCGCGAGCATCGTGAGGTAGTGCCCGATCCCGAGCTTCGGGTGATGCCCGCCTTGCAGCAAAATCTGCACGCCGCCGATGGCCGTCAGCTCGTCGAGTTTCTGGTCGAGCTGCTCCAGCGTAAGCACGTAGTGATCGTGGTCTTTCTCCGTCCGATAGAACGCGCAGAACTTGCAGTACACGTTGCAGACATTCGTGTAGTTGATGTTGCGGTCCACGATGTAGGTCACGATGCGCTCGCGCCCCTGTGGTGACGTCGCGAGCCGGCGACGGTGCGCGAGTTCCCCGAGTTCATTCAGCGGAAACCGGTAAAGTTCCAGCGCGTCATCGCGCGTGATGCGTTCGCCCGCGAGGACCTTGTCAGCCACGGAATCGGCGAGGAGTGAGGTGCTCATGTTTGGAAAAAATACGCACGCAGCGAGGCGGAGTCCAGCGGTGCAGCGAACAAACACTCTCAATCCTGTCCGATGTTCAGACGCGGCCGCGCGACAACGCGCATGGAGCCGGGGCGAGGGCGCCCCGGCTCCATGCG
>JANXZI010000339.1 GCA_025355595.1 Spartobacteria bacterium | reverse complement strand
CTCTCACGCTGCCCGCCGTATTCGCAAAACCACAGCGCACCATCCGGCCCGCGCGTGAGGCCGAAGGGATTATCGATCTGCGCGGCAGTCGCCGGACCGCCATCGCCCGCAGAGCCTTTCACGCCGGTGCCGGCGACGGTGCGGATTTCTGCGGCGCGGATATTTGAAAAGGCGACCGTGGCAAGGAGCAGTGAGACGAGGATTCGCATGGTGCGGAGCAAAGCGGGCGCGAGTGCTGCGGCCAAGTCTGGAGTGACAATGGATGCAAGGAGGCAAACGAGGGCGCACGCTTCCAGCGTGCCGTGTCCGGCATCCTTGCCGGCCACATGTCTCGGACACAGCACGCGACGCAACGATGTGCGCCCTATGGTCCGCGCAGGATGCGCGAACCGGCACGCTGGAAGCGTGCGCTCCCATTTTCCAGCGCAGTGCTCGCGGTGATTCCTCATTGGATGCCCTCCTCTGCGCCTCTGCGTTTCATCTTCACGCATTGCCTGGCAATTTCCCCGCAAAGAGCTTGTCTTTTCCCCACTGCTGGCGGTTCATCACCGTCCAATTTTATGGCCAAGAAAAGCATTCGTGACATCGAAGTAACCGGGAAGCGCTGCCTCGTGCGCGTGGATTTCAACGTGCCGCTCGACGAGAAGGACGGGCGCATGGTGATCACCGACGACACGCGCATCAGGGAGACGCTGCCGACGATCAAGTATCTGATCGAGCATGGCGCGAAGGTGATCCTCTGCTCGCACCTCGGTCGCCCGAAGGGCCAGCGCAGTGAAAAGGAATCGCTGCGTCCGGTGGCCGATCACCTGCATACGCTCATCGGGCACTCCGTGGCATTCAGTCACGACACCATCGGTGCAGTGCCGGCTCAGATCATCGCGCACATGAAGAATGGCGAGGTGGCTCTGCTGGAAAATGTGCGCTTTGAAGCTGGCGAGGAGAAGAACGACGAGACACTCTCGAAGGCACTCGCCGGCCTCGCGGAAATTTATGTGAACGACGCGTTTGGCTCGGCGCACCGCGCGCACAGCTCGACGGCGGGCATCGCGGCATTCCTGCCTGCGGTGAGCGGGCTGCTGATGGAAAAGGAGATCACGTATTTGCACGACGAACTCGAAAATCCCGAGCGGCCCTTCGTCGTGATCCTCGGCGGCGCGAAAGTGAACGACAAGATCGCGGTCATCAACCGCCTGCTCGACAAGGCCGACACGATCATCATCGGCGGCGGGATGGCCTACACTTTCCGCAAGCTCGTCCAGGGCATCACGCTCGGCAAAAGCCTCTACAAGCCCGAGTGGGAACCAATCGCTCAGGCGGCCCTCGACAAGGCGAAGGCGCGCGGCGTGAAGCTGCTCATCCCGGTGGACGCGATGATCACGGATGCCTTCGACTTTGACGCGAAGAAAATCGGCGCGACGAAATTCACCGCGGTGACCGAGAGCATTCCGGACGGCTGGGAAGGCGTGGACATCGGCCCCGAGAGCGTGAAGCTTTTCGCCGCAGAAATCGCGAAGGCAAAGACGGTGATCTGGAATGGGCCGATGGGCGTCTTTGAAATTCCGGAAGCCTCGAAGGGCACGTTTGCCATCGCCGAGGAGATCGCGGCGAACCGGGGCGCGAAGACGATCATCGGCGGCGGCGACAGCGTGAAGGCCGTGAAGAACGCCGGCGTTGCGGACAAGGTGACTTTCATCAGCACCGGCGGCGGAGCATCGCTCGAACTCCTCGAAGGAAAAACGCTCCCCGGCGTGGCCGCGATCAACGACAAATAGGCAGCCAACTTCTCAGAATCCCATGCGCAAAAAAATCATCGCAGCCAACTGGAAGATGAACATGCCCCTCGGCGAGACCGAGGGGTTCTTCAAAACGTTCCTCCTCGAAATCGGGGACGAAAAGTGGGCGGATGTCGTGATCGTCCCGCCCTTCACCGCGCTCGCGAAGGCGGGTGAGATTTTGCGCAATGTGCAAAACGTGAAGCTCGGCGCGCAGAACATGCACGCGGAGAAATCGGGCGCATTCACCGGCGAGATCAGCGCGGCGATGTTGCGCGAGCTTTTCGTGCGCTACGTCGTACTCGGACACAGTGAGCGCCGCACCATTTTCGGCGAGACGGATGAGATGGTGAACAAAAAGACGCACGCCGCGCACGCCGCGACGCTGCGCCCGATCGTATGCGTGGGCGAGACCCTCGCTGAGCGGGATGGGAACCAAGTCGAGGTGGTGCTCGACAGACAACTCCGCGGCAGCCTCGCCGGACTCAGCGCCGAGCAGCTCACGGAGACGGTGATCGCCTACGAACCTGTGTGGGCCATCGGCACGGGCCGCACCGCGACACCGCAGCAGGCGCAGGACGCGCACGCGTTCATCCGCACGACGCTCACGGAACTCTGGGACGCCGCGACTGCGGACAAGGTGCGAATCCAATACGGCGGCAGCGTGAAGCCCGCGAACACCGCGGAACTCATGTCGCAGCCGGACATTGATGGCGCACTCGTCGGCGGGGCGAGCCTCGACCCGCGCGGCTTCGCTGAGATCGTGTTGGCGACGGTGAAGCTCGCGCGCTGAAGCTACTGTTTCGGCGTGAGCTTCGGGCCTTCCTTCGTGTCCTTCACGATCCAACCGTGCGCGGCGATGGCGTCGCGGAGGCGGTCGCTTTCGGCCCACAGTTTGTTGGCGCGTGCGACCTGCCGCTGCTCGGTGTGCGCGAGCACTTCGGGCGACGGCGTGTGCGCCTCGCGTTCGAGCGCGAGCACGGAATTGATGCGCTTCCAGCCTTCGAGAATCGCCGCGGCGATGCCTGCGTTGATCTCGCCTGAATCGAGCGCGCGGTTTGTGTCGCGGATGAGATCAAACAGGCGGCCCATCGCGCCGCTGATGTTCAGGTCTTCGTCGAGGTCGGTGAAGAATGCCTCGATGCCCGTTGCGAAATCCGTGGGCATGTCATCCGGCAGGATCGCGCTTCCTGCGCGGTCTGCTACCCGCGCGACCCATTCATCAATCCGCCCAAGCGCGCTGCGTGCGGCTGCGAGTCCGTCGAACGTGAAGTTCAGCGGCAGCCGGTAGTTCACCGTGATGAGCGCGTAGCGGATTTCGCGTCCCGTCCAGCCCTTCTCCAGCAAGTCGCGCAACGTGTAGAAATTCCCCGCGCTCTTCGACATCTTCTGTCCCTCGACCATGAGGTGCGCGCAGTGCAGCCAGCAGTTCACGAACTTCTTCCCGGTCACACTTTCGCTCTGCGCGATCTCCGCTTCGTGGTGCGGGAAAATGTTGTCCACCCCGCCGCAATGGATGTCGATTTCCGGGCCGAGCAGCGCGGTCGCCATCGCGCTGCATTCGATGTGCCAGCCGGGGCGGCCCGGGCCCCACGGCGAATCCCACTTCACGTCGCCGTCGTCTTCATCCCACGCCTTCCACAGCGCAAAGTCGCCCACGTTTTCCTTCTCGTATTCGTCACTCGTGATGCGCCCGCTCGGGCGCAGTTCGTCGAGATTCAGGTGCGCGAGCTTTCCGTATTCGGGAAATTTGCTGAGGCGAAAATAGAGCGACTTGTCCTCGGCCTGATACGCGATGTCCTTTTCCACCAGCACGCGGATCATCTCGATCATCTGCGCGACGTAGTCCGTCGCGGCGGGGAAATGCTGCGCGCGCTTCACGCGCAGCGTGCCGAGGTCTTCGAAGAACGCATCCTTGAATTTCTGCGTGAAGTCCGCGAGCCGCACGCCGAGCTGTCGGCAGCCGCGGATCGTCTTGTCGTCCACATCCGTGAGATTCATCACGCGCTCGACCTCGAAGCCGCGCGCCTCCAGGTGCCGCTGGAGCAGATCCTCGAAGACGTACGCACGGAAATTTCCGATGTGCGCGAAATTATAGACCGTCGGCCCGCACGTGTAGAGCTTCACGCGTTTCCCCGCCGGATCGATCGGGCGGAACTCTTCGAGCTGGCGGCTGTACGTGTTGAAAAATCGCGTCGGCATGAGCGCGCGACCGTAGTGGCGGCATCGCGCGGTTCGCAACACCGAAGCTCATAGCTTCGATGCGTCGTTGCCGAGCGATCCGTCGTGCCGCCGTTTGCCGAGAATCGAGACGCCACGCGGATTCGTTGCTAGTCCGTTCGGAGCGGCATCATAACAGCACTCCGTCAGCCATACCTGCAGTCCAAGTGAGGGTGCTTCGTGTTTGCGGCCGCCCGTCATTCATGCGAGGGCGGATTCAAGCGGAAACTACGCAATCGCGGCGATGGCGTCGCGGTAGGCGCGATCGAGTTCGTCCACGCTGGTCGCTGTCATTTTCAAATCACGCAGCAGGCCATCCTGCAGGCCGTAGATCCAGCCGTGGATCGAGAGTGGCTGCTGGCGTTCCCACACGTCACGCACGACGGTGGTCTGGCCGACATTGAGGACTTGCTCGATCACATTCAGTTCGCAGAGCGTGCCATGCCGCTTTTCCTCGGGGAATCGCTCGATGAGCGCGGCGTGCTTTTGCCGCACGTCCTGGATGTGCCTCAGCCAGTTGTCCACGAGGCCGAAGCGGTGGCCGCTGAGCGCGCCGAGCACACCGCCGCAGCCGTAGTGGCCGACGACGATGATGTGCTTCACCTTGAGCACGTCGGTTGCGAATTGCATCACGGCGAGGCAGTTCAGATCGGTGTGGACGACGACGTTGGCCACGTTGCGATGCACGAAGACTTCGCCCGGCGCGAGGCCGGTGATCTGGTTTGCGGGCACGCGCGAATCCGAGCAGCCGATCCACAGGTATTCGGGCGTCTGGATGCCGGCGAGGTCGCGGAAAAAATTCGGTTCGCGGCTTTTGATGTCGTCCGCCCACGCGCGGTTCTTTTCGAGCAAATGTTTCAGGTCGGCCATGAGCACACCATTTACGCGGGCAACCCGGGCGGTGGCAACAGCGGTGTCGCACCGCGCAAGATTTTCACGGCTTCCATCGCGCCGCGCATTCTGCGTAGATTCACCACATGGGACTCGACTCCAACTTCAACTGGCCGGCCGTCACGGAAAAAACACTCGCGATCATCATGGGCGGAGGTGCGGGTTCGCGGCTGTTTCCGCTCACGAAGGAACGCTCGAAACCCGCGGTGCCGCTCGCGGGAAAATACCGGCTCGTGGACATTCCGATCTCGAACTGCCTGAACTCCGGCCTGCGCCGCATCTACGTGCTCACGCAGTTCAACAGCGTGTCGCTGCACCGGCACATTCACGCGACGTACAAATTTGATCAGTTTTCGCGCAGCTACGTGCAGATCCTTGCGGCGCAGCAGACGCCGGGGGACTCGAACTGGTACCAGGGCACGGCGGACGCGGTGCGGCAGAACCTCGCGGATTTTCTGAACGAGCCGTTTGACTATTACGTCATCCTCAGCGGTGATCAGCTTTACCGGATGGACTACCGCCGGATGCTCGAACAGCACATCGCAAAAAATGCGGAGCTGACGATCGCGACGATCCCCGTCGCGCGGAAGGATGCGACGGAATTCGGAATCATGCACACGGACGCCGCGCGCACCATCACGCGCTTCGTGGAAAAGCCGAAGGAGCCCGCCGTGCTCGACAGCCTGCGCATCCCGCCCGCCTTGCTGAAGGAACTCGGGCGCGCAGAGGATGACGAACTCTATCAGGCCTCGATGGGCATCTACATTTTCAACCGCGAGACCCTGCGTGAGGCGCTCGCCAACAAGCACATGGATTTCGGAAAGCATGTGATCCCCGAGGCGCTCGAAAAATACCGCGTGCAGGCGCACATTTTTCAGGGCTACTGGGAGGACATCGGCACCATCCGCGCGTTCTTCGATGCGAACCTCGCGCTCACGAATCCGCTACCGCCGTTCAGCTTTTTCGATGCGACTGCGCCCATCTACACGCACATGCGCTTCCTGCCCGGCAGCAAGGTGAATGGCGCGACGGTGCGGCAGGCGAACATCAGCGACGGCTGCATCATCAGTGACGCGAACATTGACCGTGCGATCATCGGCCTGCGCAGCATCATCAAGAGCGGCTCGACGATCAAAAACAGCATCATCATGGGTGCGGACTACTACGAGGAAGTGCGGCCCGCGAGGGTGGGGGAGCCGCCGCTCGGCATCGGGTCGAACTGCGTCGTGGATCACGCAATCGTGGACAAGAACGCTCGCGTCGGAAATGGCGTGGTCATCACGCCCGACGGCAAGGGAGAGAACTGCGACGGCCCGCCGGTCCGATGGAGCGACGGAATCGACAAGCCGCTCTGGTACGTGCGCGACGGGATCGTCGTCATCCCGAAAGGCGCGGTGCTGCCGGACGGGATGTGGGTGTGATGGGAGCGGTTGAGAGATGAAAGTTGAGAGTTGAGCGGCGATTCAACGAAGCCTCGCGTGCGCAGTTCTTTTTGTGGCGCTTTTGCCCGCGCCGTGGTTTGTAAAATGAAGCGCAAGCGTCCGCTTTCCCGCCTCTCAAACTCTCAACTCTCAACCATGCCCAGCGTCCTGCCCAAGCTCGCCGCCGCGCTGCTCGCGCTCGGTGCGTGCATTTTTTCCCGCCCGCTCCACGCCGTGACGACGGATGAGCAGGTCGCGGAACTCGTGAAGACCTACAGCGGCAGCCTCGTCTTCGTGGAGGACAAGGGCGGGGCGGGCAGCGGCTTTGCGTGCAGGTTTGGCACGCAGAAATTCGTCTTCACCAACCAGCATGTTGTCGCGGGGCATCCGGGCGTGAAGCTCACACTGCTCGATCAGTCGCTGATCAAGGTGGGCCAGGCCGCGGGGGCCATCGGGCACGACATCCTGAGCCTCGCGCTCCTCTCCGACACGAAGACGATGGACATGATGATCGAGGTGGAAAAGAACGCGGCCATCGGCGACGAAGTCGTCGTGCTCGGAAATCCCGAGGGCGCGCGCGTGATCAAGCCGCTCGTCGGCAAGCTCGTCGGCATCGGGCCGAATCTGATCGAGGTCACCGCTGAATTCGTCCCCGGCAACAGCGGAAGCCCGATCGTGCATCTCAAGAGCGGAAAAGTGATCGGCATCGCGACGTATCTCACCACGCGCGACATGGACGGACCGGGCGGGCGCGCTGCGCCAAAGGTGCGGCGCTTCGGCTACCGGCTCGACAGCGCGAAGCAGTGGCAGCCCATCGTGTGGCCGGCGTACAACGAGGAGTACGCGACCATCGAACGCATCAAGGAACGCACGCACGATCTCTCTGCGCTGATCCGCGAGATGGCACGCACCGGCGGCGTGAATGCCGCGCGCCACAACAATCCGGTGATCCGCAAGCCGCTCGACAGATTCGACGAGGCGCTCAACGGCAAGGGCAGGGTGAAGACGGATCGCGCGCTCGCCGTGAAGGAATTCATGACCGCCATGCGGACGGTCTCGCAGAACGACATCGAGCAGGCCAACGTGCGGCTGCGCTACGATTTTTTCCGGAAGGAACTCGACGAGGCGCGGCAGATGCGCGGGGAGTTCACCAGGATCTTCGACGAGATGCTGAAGGTGCCGGTGAAGTAGGCGAGGGCTGCATCCGCGCCTGCCTGGCGTGCCGTGCCTCTGCTAGAGGCTCCATTCTCACGACGGTGTTTTTATGCGTCCACCCCGCCGGCTGGATTTCCGTGCTTCACTGTATCGTCGGGGCGATGCGGGTCAGCGCGTTTCGAAGTCCGCGAGGTATTGCTCGACGATTTGTTTCAGCGGCGGCGGTTGCGGGAGGCCGAGGGCGATGGCGCGCGCGCCCTCCACGGCGACGGGCCAGTTGCTCACGATGCCTTGGATGCGTGCGTCGAAGGCGTCCGTGATCGGTCCGAGCCTCAGCCCATGCTCGGCGGCGATTTCGTGGAGGACGGACTCGGCGAGCTCCGGCGTGACGCGGTGCGCGGGCAGGCCGATGGTGCGGTCGTCGCGCAGGCGGTCGGCGGGGACTTCGTGCAGCGCGATGAGGGATTCGATCACGGTGCGGTAGCCGGTCATCGGGTGGGATTGATCGCGGCGCACGGGCAGCAGGCAGGGCTCGCCAGCGAGCGGCTCGCGAAACATGCCGCTGGCCCAGCTCGATGCGGCGGCGTTTGGTTTTCCGGGACGCACGATCACCGTCGGTAGCCGCGCGGAGCGGCCGTCAAAGTGACCCTTGCGCGAGTGGTCGTTCACCATGAGTTCGCAGATCGCCTTCGTCATTCCGTACGTCGTCTGCGGGGTGAGCTTCGTGCGGTCAGTGTTTGGGTCCTGCATCGTCTCGCCGCCAAAGCACGCGATGCTGCTCGCGAAGACGACACGCGGGCGTCCCGCTGCGGCGCGCGCGGCTTCGAAGACGTTGCGCCCGCCGTCGAGATTCACGCGCAGCGCGTCGTCGAAGCGCTCCTCGCATTCGCCGCTCACCATGGATGCGAGATGGAAAATCGCGCTCGCTGCGTCGGAGCCGATCGCGGAAAAGACGGTGTCGCGATCGCTGATGTCGCCGGTGATTTGCCGCACGCGGGGATCCGGCGAAGAGCGGTGGAAGACGGCGTCGAGCAAAACGATCTCCGTGATTTTTTCCGGACCGCCGGAAGGGCCGGTGAGTTCTCCGCGTTCGAGGAGTTTCTGGCAGAGCTGCGAGCCGAGGAAGCCGCCGCCGCCGGTGATGATGACCTTCATACTGGATTTCAGGGTTGGGAAGCCACGAATGGACACGAATGGGCACGAATGCACAGGCTGAAAACAGGCGTGTGACTTTCAACGTGTTCACCTTCCCGGCGACGACGGAAAATCACGGGCTTCCTCCGCAGGCACTCCATTCGCGTCCATTCGTGGTTTCCCGCGGCAGCGTTCTGTGGGTTCAGGCATCGTGATTTGCAAAACGCGCGGTGCCCGTGTGGAGTGCGCGCATGGTCATGGACAAGCCACTTTCAGGACAAAAAATTGGATTCGCCGGACTCGGCAACATGGGCCGTGCAAACGCGCGGCACCTGCACGCGGCGGGCGCGGAAGTCGTGGTGTGGAATCGCAGCGACGCGCCTGCGGAGGCTGTGGTTGCGATGGGAATGAAGCGCGCCGCAACTCTGCCGGAACTCGCGCGCGAGATCGGCGACGGTGTGATTTGCATCAACCTCACGACGACCGATGTCGTGCGGAAAATCGTGTTCGGTGAGCGTGGGCTGATCGAAGGGCTGGGCCCCGGCGCGATGATCATTGATTTCGGCACCACGGGCGTGCCGGAGACGAAGGAGTTTGCGAAACATGTGATGTGGGTGGATGCGCCCGTGTCCGGCGGGCAGGTCGGCGCGGAGGCTGGCGACCTCACGATCATGGCGGGCGGCACCGACGCGGCGTTTCAGCGCGCGCTGCCGATTTTGCAGACCGTCGGCAAACGCATCACGCACCTCGGCCCCGCCGGCTCCGGGCAGGTGACGAAGCTCGCGAACCAGCTCATCGTCGCGCAGACGATTGACGCCGTCGCGCAGGCGCTGCGGCTTGCGGAACTCGCGGGCGTGGATTCCGCAAAAGTGCGCGAGGCGCTGCTCGGCGGATTTGCAGAGAGCCGCATCCTCAATCTGCATGGCGACCGCATGGTGCGGCGGGACTTCACGCCGGGCGGCCGCTCCACGCTGCAGCTCAAGGACGTGCGCCTCATCTGCGAACTCGCGGAGTCGCTGGGATTCCAATCGCCGACCTTGGACAACTGCCGCGCGCAGTGGGAAAAATTCGTCAACGAGGAAGGCCACGGCGACGTGGATCATTCGGGGCT
>JANXZI010000328.1 GCA_025355595.1 Spartobacteria bacterium | reverse complement strand
ATCCTGAGTGGCAGTCACCGTCAGCCCCGAACCGTTGAAGGTGAAATTCTGCGTGGCCGCCGACATGTCAATACCCACTCCGGCGACACCATTGAGGGTCAAAACGAAGCCGGACAGGATGACGAGCGGACCCGCCGGATTGGTGATCTGGAGCTGCCCCCAGGCAATGTTGCTGCCCAAGGCAATATTGTTAATGTTGCCTGCCGTCGCGACGGTGGCATTGAAAAGCGCAATGTCCACGCCGACGGGAGCGGTGCCACCCACCCAGCTCGCACCTGTGTCGAGGTTGGTGCCGTTATTTGCCTTGGTGATCGTGGCGGCATCCGCAGCCGTGAGGCTCAGCCCGACGAATGCTGCGATGGACGCTGCGAGGACGCCGTAGTTGCGCGCCTTGCGATTCTTGTGGCTGGTGCGGAGGGAGACGGTGGTGGCTTGGGTGGTTTTCATGTGATGGGTGGTTGGTGAAAGGTTTTTGTGGGAGAGAACGGTGCTGGTTGGATCGCGGGGTGCTGGATGCGGTGATGACTGATCTCTGGATTATTCCGAACGCCCCCGCCCGCAGCGGCAACGAATTTCGACAATGTTTGTGCAAGTTTTCCTCAATGCACGGCCCTTTTTTCCGATTCCGCGGTGATCGTCAACCAAAAAGTTGCACAGAAAACCCTACCGGCGAGTCGGATAACTGATAAAGGTTTCATCTGCAAGTTGTTCGGTGGGCCTGAACTAAATAATTCACGAACTTGCTTGACATTTCGAAACATGCCACGTTAGCGAAGCGCCAAAGTGCTCGGAGCGCCATCCGCCCCGCGAAAGACATCCGCGAACTGGATCGTCCGCGCGACGTTCCGCCGCGGCCTCCGAGTGTCTTCCGCGGGACGCGGTATGCGGCAGGCGGGGACGCCCACCCTACCCGAGGCACGCCGTCCTGCTTCGCCCCGCATCGGTCATCCTGTTTCCGGAAGACGGTATTACCCGTTCAGAGATAACCCTATTATTGCGCGAGCCTCAATCATCCGCTGCCCGTCGAGCGTGCCGCATTGCTTCCTATGATTTCACAATGAGCACGGGGCACGTCGCGTTGCGAATGATTGCGTCCACACTGTTTCCAAAGTGCAGCGGTTCTCCGGACCGCGTCTTGGTCCCGAGCACGATGAGCTGATGCCCGCCGCGCTTTGCCTGCTGGAGGATGATGTTTTCCTTGGCCGGACTGATCGTGCTTTTCGAAGTGACGCGCACATTCTCGCGTTCGCCGAGAGCGACGATGTCTGCCAGCAGCGCGCGACCGGTGCGCAGGAGTGTCTTGGGATGCCGGAGCACTTCATTTTCGGGCGACGGGACGGAAACGTGCAGCGCGGTGATCGCGGCCCCGCAGCCCCTGGCGATCGCGACGGCCACTTCGGCACCGAAGCGCGAGTAGTCCGCGCCGGTCGTGGGGACGAGAATTTTTTTCAGCGGCGCGTCCGATATGCCATGCCCGGAGGTGAGGAGGATGGCGATCGGGCCGGGGAATTCGCGGATGATTTTTCCGAGTGTGGGCGGGAGGCTTTGCGCGCCGGTCGGCGAGCCGGCATCGAGGCCGACGATGAGAAGCCCGTAGCCCTTGCCCGCTTCGGCGAGAATGGCCAGCGCTGCGGATTCGGCACTGGTTTCACCGGGTGTTTCCACCGATCGGATGGAGATCAAATCCCGCACCGGAGTCTTTGCGACGAGCAGCGGCGCGGGATCGTCCGGGTTCCGCGTGGCTTCATCTTTTTCCGCTTCGCTGTGCTCGATGGCGCCGACGGCGTGCGCCGCGGATTCCGCGACACCCTGCGCGATCGCGGACGACGGGTCGCCTTTGACTCCGGAGCCCCCGGCATCGATCACCGTCGCGGTGATCCGGCGCGCGCCGACGACCCAGCCGGCGAGGCGGCCCGCCATTCGCGCGTCGTCGCTGGCGTCGAGGCCGACGAGGATGCGCTCCACTTTTGGCAGGAGATCCTTCTGCTCGGCTTCCTCGGTTTCGAGACGCGCCTTTTCATCCGGGCGGACGGGCACGCGCGCGAGCGCCCAGCGCAGGAGCGGCGGCATGCAGAGCGTCGTGACCACGGCCATGAGCACGATGATGGTAAAGAGGCGCTGGTTCAGCACACCCATCGTGAGGCC
The DNA here is from genome assembly GCA_025355595.1 of Spartobacteria bacterium. Taxonomy (GTDB): domain Bacteria; phylum Verrucomicrobiota; class Verrucomicrobiia; order Chthoniobacterales; family Chthoniobacteraceae; genus SXWH01. The sequence continues at coordinate 2,594 of JANXZI010000328.1, read as the reverse complement.
GATGGTGGCGAGGATGACTTCGGTGGAGCCGCGCGCATTCATGCCGAATCCGATGGCGAGCGACTCGGGATGGTTCAGGCGGGCGAGGCGTGCGCCGAGGTAGCAGCCGCCGAGTTTCCCGATGCTGGCGATGGCGATGAGGATGAACGCGAGGCCGAGCAGTTGCGGATCGGCGAGCACTTTCAAATCTATGGAGAGGCCAGCGACGCCGAAGAAGACGGGCATGAAAAGCGCGACGATCAATCCGCGCAGTTGCTCCTCGATGTGCTTGGTCAAAATCGGCGACTGCCCGATCATGATGCCGGCGACGAATGCGCCGAGGACGGTGTGCACGCCGATGAAATCCGTGACCAGCGAGAGCGCGATCATGAGGATCAGGATGACGCTGATCACCGGCATCTCGATGACGAGGTGATCATTCGTCCAGCGGATGATGCGCGCGACCCAGCGGTGCCCGATAGTGAAGCAGAAGAGGAGGAATGCGATCGTCCCGAAAACGCTGATGAGCACCGGGCCGAGCATCACTTTTCCATGCGCGGCGAGGCCGCCGATGAAGGCGAGGACCGTCCAGCCGATGGTGTCGTCCAGGATCGCCGCCGCGAGGATCACCTGGCCGAGATCGCGCCGGAGAAAGTCCACTTCGCGCAGCACGGCGGCGACGATTTTCACGGATGAAATCGAAAGCGCGGTCGCGAGGAAAAGCGACGTGAGGAGACGTCGCTCAGGGTTGGGAATGATGCTCGCGGGCAACATCTCGCCGAGCAGATAGCCGCACGCAAAAGGGATGATGATGCCTGCTGCGGAGACGATGGCGGCGGTGCGGCGCACGCGTTTCACGAGCGCGAGATCCGTCTCCATGCCGGTGAGCAGGAGCAGCATGAGCACGCCGAGTTCCGAGACGGCGGTGAGCATCGGGCGAGCCGAGGAGGCGGCTGGGAAAATCACATGCTGCACCGACGGCCAGACCGCCCCGAAGACGGTCGGGCCCAGCAAAATTCCCGCGAGCAACTGACCGAGGACGGCTGGCTGACCGACGCGCTGGAGCCATTCGCCGAGCAGGCGGCCCACGAAGATGAGCAGCGCGATCTGCACGAAAAAGATCACCGCGGGGTTTTGCGCGCCTGCGTTCGCGACGAACACCAGCGCGCTACCGGGCAGGAAGGATGGGGTTGGAAGATCGGGCATCGCGCGAGGCTAGGTTGCTTCGGGAGTCATGGCAGATCCCGCTCAGCATGCAAACGACCGCCAGCGCTCCGGGGAAGGGAACGCTGGCAGCCGACAGTGTCCTGCTTTGCCAGTTTGAAGTTGAACGCTGAAAGTCTGAAGTTGATCCGCGGTAGGCGCGATTCCATTCACGACGTCGGGCTCAGAAACCGAGAGGCCGCTGTGGGGAGCGGAACGGCAAACGTTCAACGTCAAACTTCAAACGAGGGCGCTGCATGGCAGGCGCTTTGGTCGCGCGCGAAGTGGAAGAGGCATCAGGCCGCGACTGGCATCGGCTCGTGCAGTTCTCCGAATGCGAGCACCGAGGAGCGGAGTTTGCGCATCGCGAGTTCGAGCCGCGTTTTGATCGTGCCGAGCGGGATGCCGGTGTGCGCGGCAATCTGCCGCTGCGTCATCCCATGATAAAATGCCAGTTGCACGGCCTGCTGCTGCGCTTCCGGGAGTTTTGCGAGGAGACGCGAGACGGCTTCCGCGCGGTCGTTGTCCGCGACCGCTTCATCGGCTCGCGCGCAGGAGGCGTCGCCGTCGCCCGCGAGTTCCTCACGGAAGCGCTCCTGCGCGCGGCCATAGGCCGTCTTGCGGCGGATGCGGTCAATGCTGCGGCGGCGGACGAGCGTCACGATCCATCCGAGTGCGCGGCCTTTGCCGACTTCGTAATTGGCCGCGTGACGCCACACTTCGAGCAGGCATTCCTGAACGAGTTCGTCCACATCGTGAGAGTCGAAAATCATGCGACTGATGACTGCGCGGATCAGCGGTTCATGGCGGCGATGCAGCGCGGCGAGGGCAGTTTCGTCGCCTTGCTGGATGCGCTCCATAAACTGTTCGTCGGTCGGTTCGCCGCAGCGGAGCAGCGTGCGGTCCGCAGCGAGCGGACGGGATTCATCGGGATTCTTTGCGTCGAAGTTGAAGTAGATCATGGTGTGCGGTTGGTTACACCCACTTCCTTTTGCGTTCCGCGTGCCACGGCTGCGCTTCAGAGAAGACGACTCTCCGTGACGCGAAAAGCGTCGCGATAAGCGACGCATGTGTCGGTGTGGCCCGACACTCAGCACGGTAAGCGAAACACTACTTTCAGTCGCAGGAGCCGGTCTGTTTTGATGCAGAGGCGCGGAATGAAAAAGAGAGAGCCGGAGGAGATTCCGCGTATTTCCTCTTGCGACTCTCGCAATCCACCGTCTGAGCAATGTCCTATTCTGCAGTTAAGCGTTAGAATGGAGACGTTGAGCCTACCGCAGGCACTGCATGTCCCCGCGGAAGCGTCCTGATTCCGATGAATTCGCTGCGCGACGTTTCAACAGAAACGTCTAACGTTAAGTCAAACGCTTAATTGGGACACGGCCGCCCCTGCGCCTCCGCGTGCGACGGAG
>JANXZI010000309.1 GCA_025355595.1 Spartobacteria bacterium | reverse complement strand
GGCGCTCACGGCGATCATGATCCTGCTCTTCATCGGCTCGTGGCGCAGCACGGTGATCATCGCGCTCTCGATCCCGCTCAGCGTGGTGGCATCGCTCATTGCACTCAGCGCGCTCGGCGAGACGATCAATCTCATGACGCTCGGCGGCCTCGCGCTCGCCGTCGGCATTCTCGTGGATGATGCAACGGTGGAGATCGAAAATGTCCACCGGCAAATGGCGATGGGGAAGCCGCTCATCACCGCGATTCTCGCTGGCGCGCAGGAGATCGCGCTGCCGGCTTTCGTGAGCACGCTGTGCATCTGCATCGTTTTCGTGCCGATGTTTTTTCTCACCGGCGTCGCGCGCTTTCTTTTCGTCCCGCTCGCCGAGGCCGTCGTCTTTGCGATGCTCGCGAGCTACGTGCTTTCGCGCACGCTCGTCCCGACGCTGGTGATGTGGTTCTACCGCAATTCGCCGTACCACAGCCACGAGGTCGAGGGCGACGAGGCTCCGGACGAAGCGCCGCCGAGCGGATGGAGCGCGCCGTTCATCCGCATCCAGCGCGTGTTCGAGCGCGGCTTCGCGGCATTCCGCAACGGCTACCGCGCGATGCTCGGCGCGGTGATGCAGCGCCGCGGAATCTTCGCGATCATCTTTCTCGCGTGCTGCCTCGCCACTTTCCTCCTCGTGCCGATGCTCGGGCAGGATTTTTTCCCGAAGGTGGACGGCGGGCAGTTCCGCTTGCACCTGCGCGCACGCAGCGGCACGCGGATCGAGGAGACCGTACGGCTCACGGAGCGCGTCGAGCAGGTCATGCGCGAGATCATCCCGAAGGACGAAATCGCCGGCGTGCTCGACAACATCGGCATCCCATTTTCCGGCATCGCGCTGAGCTACAGCAACAGCGGTGTCATCGGCACGGGCGACGCGGACATCCTCGTGTCCCTCGCCGCCGGGCACGCACCGACGGACAAATATGTGCGCCTGCTGCGGGCGCGGCTGAACCGCGAATTCCCGAGCACGACGTTCTATTTCTTGCCCGCCGACATCGTGAGCCAGACGCTGAACCTCGGGCTGCCCGCGCCGTTCGACGTGCAAATCTACGGGCGCGATCAGACGGCGAACCGCGCCGCCGCCGCACGGCTCGCCGAAAAGATCCGCCGCGTGAACGGTGCCGTGGACGTCCGCGTGCAGCAGCCCGCCGACCAGCCGCGACTCACGGTGAACGTGGATCGCGGAAAGTCGGCGGAAGTCGGCCTGAGCGAACGCGAAGTCGCAAATTCCGTCCTGCTGAGCCTCAGCGGAAGCGGGCAGGTGCAGCCGACGTATTGGCTGAACCGCGCGCTCGGCATCCAGTATTCGATCAACGTCCGCGCGCCGGAACACGTCATGGATTCGCTCGGTGCGCTGGAGACGATTCCGATCAGCGGCGGGCGCGACGGCGAGGGCGACGGGCAGATCCTCACAAATGTCGCGACCATCGAGCGCGGGCAGGATTCGCCCGTCATCTCGCACTACGATGTGCTCCCGGTCATCGAGATTTTTGGCGGTGTGAGCGGGCGCGACCTCGGCGGTGTTGTGCGCGACATCGAGCCGCTCATCGAGGAGGCGAAAAAGGATCTGCCGCGCGGCAGCTTCATCATCGTGCGCGGGCAGGCGGAGACGATGCGCAGCAGCTACCTCGGACTGGGCGTGGGGCTCGTGATCGCGATCGCGCTGATCTATCTGCTGCTCGTGGTAAATTTCCAAAGCTGGTTGGATCCGCTCATCATCATCAGTGCGCTGCCCGGCGCGCTCGCGGGAACCGTGTGGGCGCTGTGGGTCACGCACACCGCGCTCAGCGTGCCCGCGCTCATGGGCATGATCATGAGCCTCGGCGTGGCGACTGCGAACTCCGTGCTCGTCGTGAGCTTTGCCCGCACCAATTTGCGCGAGGGCGTGGACGCCGTGAGCGCTGCGTTGAACGCCGGCACGACGCGCCTGCGCGCGGTGCTCATGACCGCGCTCGCGATGATCATCGGCATGATGCCGATGAGCCTCAGCCTCGGTGAAGGCGCGGAGCAAAATGCGCCCGTGGGCCGCGCCGTGATCGGCGGTCTGCTGCTCGCGACACTTGCGACGCTGCTCTTCGTCCCGGTGGTGTTCGCCATTTTCCATCGGAACACGAAGCTGAAGCCGGAGGAGCCGGAACTCGACGAGGCTGCCGAACCGCAACTCGCGCTGCCCTGAAATCTGCCATGAACACCCGCACCGATTACCTCGACGATCCGGCACCCGCACGCGAACGTGCCCGTGTGTCCGAACCGCCGCAACCTTCAGAACTGTCGCACAGCGATGCCGCGATGCGGCGCGGCCACGGCGCGCGACCGCCCGGCTTCCGTCCCGGCCGGCTGTTTTACGGCGCGCTGATTTTTGTGATTGTGGCGTTTGCGGTGGGATTTTTTCCGCGCTGGCGCGAGCGCTCGGTGGTGAAGAGGGAGACGCTTGACCTGGCGTTGCTGACGGTGGATGTGACCTCGCCCGCGCCCGGGAAGGCTGCGCCACCGCTGATTTTTTCGGGTGAAGTGAAGGCGCTCACCGAAGCGGCGATCCATGCGCGCGCGAATGGCTACGTGCGCCGATGGCTTGTGGATCTCGGCGCGCGTGTCGAAAAAGATCAGCTCCTCGCGGAACTCGACACGCCGGAGGTCGTGCGCGATCTCGCGCAGGCGCGCGCGGAACTCGCGCAGGCCGAGGCTGCCCGCACGCTTGCGGCCACGACTGCGAAACGCTGGAAGGACATGCTCGGCGCGAGGACCGTGAGCACGCAGGAGGCCGATGAAAAACTGGCCGACTTATCTCTGAAAAAGGCGGGTGCCGAGGCTGCGATCGCGAAGGTGCAGCGCATCGAGGAAATGCTCGGCTTTGCAAAAATCACCGCGCCATTTGCCGGCATCGTGACGATGCGCACGCTCGACGTGGGGCAGCTCGTGAGCGCCGGCGCGGGACGCGAACTTTTCCGCATCGCACAGGCGGACACGCTGCGAGTCTTCGTGCGCGTCCCGCAGAGCCTCGCGCGCGCGGTGGCCGTCGGGCAGACCGCGGAAATCATGCTCACGGAACTCGCGGGACGCGTCTTCGAGGCGAAGATCGTGCGGACATCGCAGACGGTTGACCCCGCATCGCGCACGATGCTCACCGAACTCGAAGTGGACAACGCGAAGGGCGAACTGCTCGCGGGCAGCTACGTGCAGGTGCGGTTCAGGGAGGCAAAGCCGGACGCCGTGCTCACGATTCCGGCGAACGCGCTGCTTTTTCGGATCGAGGGGGCGATGGTCGGCGTCGTCGGCGCGGGCAGTCGCGTCGCACTGAAAAAGGTCACGACGGGTCGCGATTTCGGATCATTCGTCGAGGTGCTCGAGGGCCTGACTGCGGCGGATCGGGTGATCGTGAATCCTCCGGATGCGCTGGTGGACGGCGCCGAAGTGCGCGCGCTGACGCAGCCGACGCATGCAAAATAGCGGGACGATTTCGCCGTTTGATTTTGCAGGCGCAACCTTGGAAATTCCGCACGCATGGAATCACTGCTCACTCCCGCATCGGTAAACGCTGAGCGCCGCGAGCTCGCGATGATGCCGAAGCGGCGACGCGGCGCGGCGTGGCTGGTGATGCGCGTGACAAATGCATTCTTCCGTCTCGCGCGCAATCCGGTGGAGGCGATCGCGGACGACGAGGAGTGGCGGACATGGGAGGTGGACTGCTTCCGCCTGCTGCACGGGCCGGAATTCACGGCGATGTGTGATCGGAGCGGGCAACCTTTTGTCTCCGTGTTGCCGGGCGGAGATCTCTCGCGGCATCTTTCTGCCGGCACGCTGAAGCCGGAGCATCTCGCTGCCGCGGGTGCAGAGCTGCGTCGCGCGCACCGGTTGTATTCGGAGCATCACGGCGCGGGATGGAGTCACGGCGATCCGCACACGGGAAATTTTTTGCTCGATGCCGCGACCGGCCGGGCGCGGCTGGTGGATTTTGAAATGCGGCACCACCGCGAGCTTCCCGAAGTGCGACGGCACGCGGACGACTTGCTGGTGATGCTCCAGGATGTGTGCGGCCGGTGTGCAGCGGATGCGTGGCTCCCGCTGGCGACGGCATTTCTGGAGGGCTACGGGCGGGACGAAATCATCGCTTCGCTCGGCGGCTTGCTCCGGGTGCCGCGCGGAATCCCGCGTGTGTGGTGGGCGGTGCGGACGAGCTGGATGCGGCGTGCGGAACTGGAGCGGCGCATCGCGGCTTTGCGTGAGGTGCTGAAGCAACGACCTGTTCAGGGCCTTGCTTCTCCAAGCTGCGCGGCGATTGCGAGCAGCAGCGATTTTTCGGCGTCGCTCCAGTCGTAGGCCGCGGCCTTTGCCACGCCGAGCACGCCGCGCAATTCACCCGCGGTGAGCATCGGCACGGCGAGCGAGCCTTCCATTCCCGTCGTCTTCGCGGCGGGGCGTGCCTGGCCGGAGGTGTCAGTCTGGAGATTGCAAAGTGACACCGGTTCGCGGTTCAGCGCGGCGAGTCCGGCGATGCCCTTGCCGACTGGCACGGTCGCGATGATCTGCGTGATCGGCGGCGGGATGTTGCGGTGGGCGGCGAGCTTCAGCATGCCGTCCTGCGCATCGAGCCAGTGGACGGTGCCGGCCTGGCAGCCGAAGGCGCGGATGGATTCATCGAGGACGGCCTGCACGTCACGCGACTGCAAGGCCTGCGCGACGGGCGAGGGGATTTCGGTTGGCGTGCTCATTCGGCGGAATGTCGGCAGTGGAAAGGTGCGTGGCAACTCCGCGCTCGCGAACTTTCCACTCGTCACCCGCGTCGCGCCGCGAAAGATTTCCGGGCAATGATTCCCACGCGGCTCCAGCAGATTCTCGAAGTGAAGCGCGCGGAAGTGGCCAAGCTGCTTCCGCGGCTCGAACACCTCCGCAAGGCCGCGCTGCTGCGCGATGATTTCCGCGGTTTCGCCGCCGCGCTGGATCGCGGGCCGTCCACGCTCGGCGTGATCGCCGAGGTGAAAAAGGCGAGCCCGAGCGCGGGGGTGATCGCGCCGGATTTCGATCCCGTGGCAATCGCAAAGGCGTATGAGGCGGCGGGTGCGGATTGCATCAGCGTGCTCACGGACGAGAATTTTTTTCAGGGGCACCTCTCGTTTCTCCCGCGGATCCGTGATGCGATTTCGCTGCCGTGTCTGCGGAAGGATTTCATGATCCACGAGGCGCAGATTTTCGAGGCGAGCGTCGCCGGAGCCGACTGCATCCTCCTCATCGTCGCCGCGCTGGAGCAGCGGGAACTTGAACAGCTTTTCCACACCGCCGCGGATTTCCAGATGGAGGTGCTCGTCGAGGTCCACACGCGCGAGGAACTGGATCGCGCGCTCGATCTCGGTGCGAAGATGATCGGCGTGAACAACCGCAACCTGCACACGTTCGAGGTGAATGTCGCGAGCAGTGAGGAACTCAGCGAGGATGTGCCGGACGATGTGCTGCTCGTGAGCGAGAGCGGACTGAAGACGCGCGCCGACACGCAGCGTGTGCTCGACTGCGGGTGCAATGCGATCCTCGTCGGCGAATCGCTGATGCGGGCGGGCATCGAGGGCATCCCGGCGCAGATGCGCGAGCTGCTCTCCGTCGAGGCGCGGTCTGCGGAGTAGCCGCGCTTGTCAGAGCGCGAACTGATCGAAACGGGCTGACGGTTTGAAGGCAAAGTATGCCCGTGCTTGAACAAGCGCGGCTACGGAGTGGCCTTCACTTCATCCCAGATCACATCGAGTTCGGGGAGCGTCATTTTTTCGAGCGCGAGGCCGCGCTGTTGTGCGATGGCTTCGATCTTTCGGAAGCGTGTGGAAAATTTTTCCGTGGCTCGTTGCAGTGCGACCTCGCCGTCCACCTTCAGTTTCCGGGCAAGATTCACGACGGAGAAAAGCAGGTCGCCGATTTCGTCCTCCACTTTTTGCGGGTCGGTGAGCACGGCTTCGACCTCGGCGAGTTCCTCGCGGATTTTTGCGATCACGGGCGGCAATTCGTTCCAGTCGAAGCCAGCCTTTGCGGCGCGCTTCTGGATTTTCTCCGCACGCAAAAGACCCGGCAGGCCCTCGCTGATTCCGTCGAGCAGTGACTCGTGCATCACGCCTTTTTCCTCGCGCTTGATTTCCTCCCAACGCGTGAGGACGGCGGCGGAGTCGGCGGCATCTTCCGAGCCGAAGACATGCGGGTGGCGGCGCACGAGCTTCTCGACGATACCGGCCGCGACGGCGTCGAAGTCCCATCCCCCGCGCTCGCGCGATATCTGTGCGTGGAAGACGACTTGCAGGAGCAGGTCGCCGAGTTCCTCGCGGAGATTGTCGTCGTCGCCGGAGGAAATCGCGGCGGCGACCTCGTAGCCTTCCTCGATCACACTTGCGCGCAGGGTCGCGTGCGATTGCTCGCGATCCCACGGGCAGCCGTCCGGGGCGCGCAGGCGGGCCATGATGCGGAGCAGTTGATCGAGCGGCGAAAATTTCGGATTGAGCGCATCGGCTGCGGTCTTTGGGAGCGGGGAATCGGTCATCGCGCGCCTTGTAGGATGGTGCGCGGAATCCGCCACGCTAAATCGCCCAATTCCGCCGCGGGCCGAAGTCGGTGAACTCGCCGGGCAGCCGCACCGCCCAAACAGCGATGCCGAGGACAGCGGTGAGGGTGGAGAAAAAGAAGATTGCGACGAGCCAGCCGGGGAATGAATTGCTGACGCTGAGCGCGTGGTAGAATGACTGCCAGCCCGTGATGCGCGGCTGCGCGTGGAGGAAGATTTTTGTGATCCACGCGACGAGGATGATGATGAAGATGAAGACGTAGTTCCGTTTGAGTCGCCGCCCGAGCGCCTCGAAGCGCGAAATTTTGAAGCCCGGCAGCAGCAGATCCTCGGCGAGCAGCTTGCGCCAGTCGCCTTCGAGCATGGGTGCATGCTGCATGACGATGGGCACAAGGTAATGCGCCTCCAGCATCCGCACGCGCGCGCGGAAGGCGTCGTAGAAGCGGTAGCGCCGCGCCTCGATCCAGAGCATGATGGCAACGACGCCGACGTTGAAGAGGAAGATGATGTGCGGGACGCGTTCGATGGAAAATGCGACGGTGAAAATCGTGGAGGTCGTGGTGATGGCCCAGTTCGTCGTGTTGTCCAGCCGGGCGCGCCAGGCCATGATGCGGCCGACTTCGCCGCGGTAGAAATGCGACATGGCCGTGACGTAATTCCCGTCCGTGTGTGGCGGTTTCGGCTCGCTCATGGCGTGAAATTCGCGCCGCGCGCCCGCGCTTGCGAGTGAAAAGTCCTGCGCGCCATCGGAGGGCGGAGACGGCGGATCACTGGCGTTCCTTTTTCAGCAGTTCCTCGCGGGCGAGTTCGAGGCGCGCGCGCTCATTGGGCGTCAGGCTCGCGAGTCCGTTGCGCGCAATCTTGTCGAGCAGCGAGTCCATTTCGCTCTCGGTCTCGTCGTCGTCGAAATCCGCGCGGGTCAGCGGCTCGTCGGGGTCGCGCTGACGGGGGACGATGCGGAGTTTCGACGTGCGCTTCGGCCAGGAGAAATTCGGCATTGCCCAGCGACCCTGATGGTATCGCACAAATGAATAGGCAAACCCAACTGTTGCCCAAAGGTCAATGAGCGCGACCCCGGCGCGCGCGTAGATGTAAAGCAGCGAGGAAATCCCAATGGCGATGAGCGCAAGCCATTTGGCGGGAATGTTGAAAATGAGAAGTGCTCCCGGGTAGAGCGTGGCAAAGGCGATGAAGCATCCGAATCCTCCCGTCACTCCGATCAGCGGCATCTCTCGGAAAAAACCCAGAAGCGAGAGCACGACGGGCACTAACAAGTAGAGCAAGCCAAAGAAGGTGAGAAACACCTTGCGTCCAAAGAACCGTTCGAGTTGGAGGCCAAACCAAATGAGCATGACCATTTCTATGACGAAGGGGATGGTCGGCGGATTCACTAGGCCGTACGTCAGGATTCGCCACACCTGACCGCCGTGTACTTTGCTGCTGAGGAATGCTAAGTGGCCGGCGATTTCTTGGGTGACATGAGTCCCGAGGACAGCCGCGATGATCATCGTCAGACTGAAAAAGCCCACGATGAAGTGCGCGGCATAAATCGGGTTTCCCCCCACCCATGTGACTGGCTTGTAGTCGTCGTGTTGCTCGAACATCATAGTGTCAGGCTTGCACAGATAGCATGAAGCGTTTGCACAGCAATGATGCACTCTCTGGGCTGATGCCTCAAGACTACGTGGTGGATCTGGCGCTGTGATTGGCCCAGAAGGGGCCGGACAAGTAGCCGTGGCTGACGAGTCCCGAGGAACCCGCGCATCACCGGGCTACGGAAAAAGCCGTGTTGCGGCGACACAGGGCGTACTATTTTCCGATGTTGTCACGCCGCTACGCGGCTTTTTCTTTTTGTCGTGCGATCCGTGGGTTCCTCGGGGCTCGTCACCCACGGCTATTGTTGTCGTGGCGCTACGCGCCAGGCGCATCCGGTAGCGAAGTTCTGCCAAGCCCTCAATTGCTCACAGGCTCGCCTGCCGCGGTGTACTGCTGGAGCCGGACTTCAAGTTTTGAGACCATCATTTCCGCATTCTCGCGGGCGCGGCGCTCCTCGAGCAGAGCGGTCTCGAGTTCGCGGATGCGCTGCTGGAGGTTCAGCCGGATGCTGCTCGGGCGCGGGGAGATCGCGATATCCGGCGCAGGCGCAGGGTGCAGCAGCGCGGGCGGGAGGATGTCGCGGACGCGCATCTGTGTGCGATCCTTGCAATTCGTGACGCTGGTGTCCGCATTGATCTCGCCCGCGCCGACGAACTCGGCGATGGCCCCGAGCGTGGTCGGGCCGTAGTATTGCTCCTCGCCGACCTCGACGATGAAATCCATCTGCAACTCGGGCAACATCGGTGCCTTCATCCAGTTGTTCTGGTCGCTGGAGACGCGATCCATGGGCGAGACCTGGGCGTCGGCGGCCCATTGCTGGAGCTGTTGAAAGGTGAGGGGGCCGAAGACCGAACCGTCACTTGCCTTGCGGAGATACCATACGCTGACGTCCATATTGTGATGCGCTTATTTCTGGGGGGTTGGCTGCGGAAGCACGAGCTGCTGTCCGATCTGAAGTTTCTTGGGATCCGTGATGCGGTTGGCCTTCTGAAGCTCGGGGGTCGTGAGGCCGTGGGCCTTCGCGATTTTCTCAAGCGACTCGCCTTTCACGACGATGTGGACATTTGGCCGGGCCGGTGGGGCGACGACGCGCGCGGCGGGGATGGCAAGTTCCGGGCTGCCCGTTCCGGGCGACGGCGGAGAGGAGACGGATGAGGAAGCGGCGGCGTCGCCATCGATCTTTGCAGTGAGGCGCGCGATCTGCGCGGTGAGAGTTTCGATTTGCTTCGCCTGCTGCTCGACGCGCTCGCGCAGCGCCTTCACTTCGGCGGCGGTGCTTTCTTGTGCACGGAGGGTGGGGGATGTCAGCACAGCCACGGCAATGGTGGCGGCGACGCGCAAGATGGGGACGCGGAAACTCATCGCGCGACTGTCCACGTGCGGGACAATCTTGCAAGGCACACTTGCAGGAAAGATCAGGGCACGCGCACGAAAATATTCGGTCCGTCCGAGGAGGTGAAGCATTCTCGCATCGGAAAAGACGCCTGCGGCGGGCTCAACGTCAAACATTTAACGCTAAACTTTTAACGTCTAACGATGCCAGTCCTACGCTGGCTTGGCTTGCCCTTAAAAGTTAGGTGTCAGACGTTCGATTTTAGATGTTGAGCCCCGCGCAGCGGCCTCTCTCGCGACTTGCACTGACGGTGATGCGGCTTCAGTTTTCAGGCCATGAATACTCCCTCCCTCCCTGCACAGTGCCCCGATTGCGAAACTCCGCGCATCCTCGTCGTCCATGAACCGCTGCCTGCGACGCCGATCGAGCGACGCGCATTTTTGAAAAGGACGATTGGCGCGCTCGCGGCCACCGCGCTTTCTCCGCTCGCGGACGCCGCGAAAAACGGCAGGAGCGAGACGCTCGTGCAGCAGTTTGCCAAGACGCTCACGGAGGAACAGCGCGCGAAGGTGTGGTTCAAGTTCGACGACCACAAGCGCACGCTCGTGGACAACAACTGGCACATCGTGGACCAGAAGCTGGGCGCATTTTTCACGAAGGATCAGCAGGCGATGGTGCGGGAGATTTTCCGCAACCTGCACTCGCCCGAGTATGCGGAGAAAGTGATCGAGCAGGTCACGCACGACAGCGGCAAGGCGGGCTTTGAAGATTCGAGCGTCGCGCTCTTCGGCGAGCCGGAGACGGGCAAGTTTGAATTCGTCCTCACGGGGCGCCACTGCACGCGGCGCTGCGATGGCGACAGCGTCGAGGGCGCGGCATTCGGCGGGCCGATTTTCTACGGGCACGCGGCGAAGGGATTTAACGAGCCCGCCGACCACGAGGGCAACGCGTACTGGTATCAGGCCAGGCGCGCGAACGCCGTCTTCCAGATGCTCGATGGCAAGCAGCGCGAGAAGGCGCTGCTCCCGCGCGGCCGCGAGGAGACCGGCAACGACACCGTGAAGCTCCAGGGCAAGAACGCGAACATCGAGGGCCTCGCCGTCGCGGACATGACGAAGGACCAGCGCGAAGGCGTGCATGCCGTGATGCGCGATCTGCTCGCGCCGTTCCGCAAGGAGGACACCGACGAGGCGATGAAATTCGTGGAGGCTGCCGGCTTTGAAAATCTCCACATGGCATTCTACAAGGCCGGCGACATCGGCAACGACGGCGTGTGGGACGTGTGGCAGATCGAGGGGCCGAACATGGTCTGGTATTTCCGCGGCGCCCCGCATGTCCACGTGTGGGTGAACATCGCGGCCAGCGCGTAGCGCTTGTTCAGCGCATCATCGTGCGATCTCGCAGAGCGACGGCGGCAAGACTTCCGCGCCAAATCCGATCTCGCCGAGCAGTGGCACCGCACCGCTGGCCCCCGCGGAGAGCAGTTCGCCGAGCACACCCGCGTTCGTGACAATCGCGGGATCATCTGGCTGCGGTTCTTGCGGGTGGTTCAGCACCACCCCCGCGCACTTCAGCCCGCTCGCGCGGATCGCCGCGACGGTCAGCAGCGTGTGATTGATCACGCCGAGCCGGTTTGCCGCGACCACGAGCACCGGCAGCGCGAATTCCGTTGCGAGATCCGCCATCGAGAAATCCCGCGTGACCGGCACGAGCCAGCCGCCCGCGCCCTCGACGATCACCGCCGCGTGCGCCGCGCGCAGTTGCGCAAATTTTTCGCGCACCAGCGCGAGATCCGCGATGCGCCCCTCGATCATCGCCGCCGTGTAGGGCGCGACGGGCGGACGCAGCCATACCGGGTTCACATCGTTCAGCGCCACGCCGCCCGAGGCATCCGCGAGCGCCACCGCATCTTCACGTCCGCCGCAGCAGATCGGCTTAAAGCCCACGGCATCTGTCCCCGCGGCGCGCAGTGCCCGCACCAGCAGCGCGGCCACGCGCGTCTTGCCCACGCCTGTGTCCGTGCCGGTGATGAAGAGGCTCATGCGCGCGAGCGTATTCGCGCGGTTGAAAAGTGGAAACCACGAAGCGCACCACGCGCATGGCGGTGCCGGTCGGTGCGGCGCGGCATCGCGCGTGCGCCTATTTGCTCTCGTTGCGATGGGCCTTGTGGCAGGCGGTGCAGCTTTGTTCGGTCTGCTTCAGCGCGCGATCGATCACGGCACTGTCGAAGCGTAAAACGCGGAGGCTTTCGCGCAGCGCAGCAGCGGCGTGCTCGGAGTCGGCCAGAAGCCTGCGGAAATCCGCGGGACGTTTTGCGGTGTCGTCGGTGGGGGCGAGTTCACGGAGCTGTTCGTGCAGAAGCGTGGCGATGTGCGCGGGGTGCCGGTCGGGATTTTCCGAGACGGCGCTCCAGCCCGCGCGCTGCTGCGCCTTCAGGTGATCGAGGTGCTCGTTCATCGCCACCATCGCGTCCACGAGCGCCGGCGTCCTGGCGATTTCCGGGAACGCGCCGACTGCGGCGAGCTGCTCCGCGGTCGGTGCGCGGAATTCGCGCACGGCGCGGTACAGGCCCGGATAATCGTCCGCAGTGCCAGCCTGCCGCAGCCACGCCTCCGCCTGCGCGGGAGTCCAGTGCGTGATTGCCTCGCAGATCACCGCGACGGCTGCGGGGCCGCGATGTTTGCCGTGGTGGCAGTGGACGAAAAGTTTTCCTGCGCCGGGTGCGGCGGCCCTGGTGAGTTCGGCGATGCGTGCGAGCGGGATGCCATCGTAGCCGACCGGCAGATGCACGTAGCGCATGCCGTATTTTTTTGCCTCCTCCACCCATGGCCTTTGCCCGTCCACGCTGATGATCGTTTTCACCCCGGCCTTGGCCAGCGCGGCAAAGGCGTCGCCGTCCTGCGGCTGTGAACCGGCGATGATCTGGGGCGTGACCCGGAAGGCATTCTCGATGCCGGGCAATTTGATCGGCTGCGGCTTCGCATCGTCGGCGCGGGTGCGCCACAAAAGGATGAGCAATGACGCGAAGACTGCGCACACGGCGACAGGCCTGCGATGAGAGCGAACTCCGTTCATCGGTCAGAAAGATTGAACCGCACCGGTGCTTCGAGGTGCGAGCCGGGCGCGGCGTCGCGCACGCGGCAGCGCCAGCCGGCTTCGGTCGCCGCGCGGTCGAGGCGTGGGAAGCCGCTGCTCTTGGCGATGCCCACCGCGGTGGGGCGCCCGCTGCCATCCACCGTGAGGCGCAGGATCACGGTGCCTTGCTCGCCCGCCGCGCGCGACTCCGGCGGATACGCAGCGATTGGGCGGGTGAGGTAGCTGGCCTTCGCAATTTTGCCTGCGCCCGCACCGCCCGCCGCAGTGCCCGCCGGTGCGCTCGCGCCGCCGGCGGTTCCGGCGGATGCGGATGCGCGCGGCGAGGGCGTTCCCGTGGCGAGCGAAAGCTTCGGTGCCGCCCTCGGCGAAGGCGTGGCGGTGGTCGAGATGCGCGGTGGTGGTGTCAGTTTTGGGGGTTCGGGAATCACCATCTCCGGCTCCCTCTTCGGCTCAGCCGGAGGAACGGGCGCCTGCTCCGGCGGCACCACTGCGGCTGCCGGCGGCGGCGGTTCCGCGAGTGATGCGACAGCCGCCGCGGGCGCGGATTCGACGAGCGCGACCTCCACGCTATTGCCCTCGATCATCGCCGCCGCACTTTCCTCCGGCGAATACTTCCAGGTGAAAAGCAGCGCGCCATGCAGCGCGACAGCGAGCAGCGCGCAGAGCCACATCCCGGGATCGCCGGCGGCCGGACGTGATGCGCGTGCGGCGGTCATGGCCTCACGGTTTCGGGCGCGTCTCGAAGGCGACGTGTGTGATGCCCAGTCTGCGCACTTCGTCGAGCAGCGTGATCGCGAGGCCGAGCCGCGCATTTTCATCGCCGTGAATGAAGACGCGCAGCTCGGTGTTTGCGTCGTGCAGCGCGCGCAGTTCCGCGGTGAGCTGCTCCGGCGTGAGTTCGCGTTTGTCGAGGTAAAGCTGGCCCGTTTCGGCGATGCTCACGGTCACGTGATCCTTGTGCTCCTGCGCCGCGCCGGTGCTCGCGGCGGGCAGCACGACGGTGATGCCGCGGTTCTTCACCATCGAGAGCGACACCATCACGAACGTCGCCAGCAGGAAGAACATGATGTCAATCAGCGGGATGATCTCGATGCGCGCGCGTCTGCTCGGGCGGATGCTGGGAATGTTCATGCGCTACTTTTTCAGATGGATCTCCACGTGGCTCGCCGCGTCCTGCATCTCCAGCCGCGCCTCCTCCAGGCGCGCGTTCAGGTAGTTGAAAGGCAGCAGCGCCGTGATCGCGATGCCGAGGCCAAAGGCCGTCGCGATGAGCGCCTCCGCGATACCCCCCGTGATCGCCGACGGCGCGCCGATGTCCGCGCCACCGAGCATTCCGAAGCTGCGGATCATCCCCGTCACCGTCCCGAGCAGACCGAGCAGCGGCGCGAGTGTGATGGTCGTGTCGAGGATCGTCAGCCCGCGGTTGAAGCGCTTCAGCTCCCAATTCGCCGCGCGCAGCATCGCCTCGCTGAAGGACCGCTCGCGGTGCGTGAGCGCATACGCCAGCGCCCGCGCCACGAAATCCCCCGACGAAATCCCCGTGTTCGCCGCCACGTCGAGATCGCCGAGTTCCACTTGCGTGAGCATTTCATCCACATCCGCTGCCGAGCGCCGCGCCTTTTCGCGCGCGATGAAGACCAGCCGCTCCAGCACCACCGTGAGCGCCACGATGGAGAGGATGAGCAGAGGCCACATGAT
>JANXZI010000262.1 GCA_025355595.1 Spartobacteria bacterium | reverse complement strand
CGCGAGGATTCCGGCGGCGATGCGCGGGCTAATGATGGAGTTCATAGAGAGATAGGAGTCTGCGGTCTGATGCTGATCTCAGCGTGCGCCGGTCCATTTTACGGCGTTCGTAAGCAGCGTTTTGAACGCGGGATTTTCGTGCGCTTCGGTCGCATGGCCGAGGGTGATGCAGGCGATGCGGGTCTTCGGATCCTTCACGATCCACACACTCGGGTGTGCGACGCCTTTGTCGGGCGCGTTCTCGGCGAGGACTTCCACCGCGGCTCCGGGATCGAGTTCGGCGTGGTAGTTTTCATCGGTGATTTTGAAAGTTGCAGGAACGCCGCGCAGCAACGGGTGCTGCGACGGTTTCACGGTCACGGCGAACTCACCATGCCCGTGACTCTTCGCCCCGCCGCCGACGAAGCGCCGGTTGAATCCGGTATCCGGCGGCCAGTTGCGCCATGTGCCGGCGTGCAGCACGACGACACCCTTCCCCGCGTCGGCGAATTTGTTCAGCGCATCCTGGAATTGCGGCGTGCCGAATTGGCGATGATTCCCGCTCAGCACGAGCACATCGGCCTGCGGAAGCAGCGCGAGCGCTTCGTCGAGGTTCGGCGTGGCGGCAACTTCAATGCCGCCGGCGGCGCGGAGGATTTCCGCATCGGTGCCGAGGAAGAAGCGCGGGAAATCGTGCGACGAACCTGCGCCGACGAGGAGCACGCGCAATGTATCTGCGGGTTTCGGTTCGCGGAATTTCTGTCCCATCGCCGCGTTCGCCTTGTCGGTGCTGCCGCTCGCCGCCGGTGCTGCTTTCGGTTTCGCGGGCACGGGTTTTTCCGCGACGGGCGCGACGGGCTTCAATGCTGCCGGTGCCTGCGCCGACGGCGCCGAAGGACGCGCGCCCGGTGTTCCGATCTCAGCGGTGATGGCGACGGTCGTCGTCGCGATCTTGTTGCCGGCGCTTTCGAGCACGAGCTTCTCGATGACCGCCGCGTGCTGCACCGGAATCGCAAACGTGCGGACTTGATGCTCGCTCACGATGCCCTCGGCAAAATCCGATCCGGGCGTGTCCACACGCCGGATGTAATCCACGAATTCACGACCGGCGTAGAGATCGGCGACCTGCGTCGCGCCGCCCACGAAATGCAGCGTGGCCGTCATGGCTGGCGTGCTGCCGCCGGGACCGCCGCCCCAGCCCGCGACACCGCCGAGGAAATGCAGGCGCGACGCGGCGACGCCGACGGGAATTTCCACGCGCTGCGGCAACGTCTGCGAGAACGCCTTCTCTGGCCCTCCCTTGAGGACGATCACATTTTTTCCAGTCGCACTCTCCGCCGGATCGGCGATTTCAAAAGCGACACCGTTCGCGACCACGCGGCCAAACTTTACGAATGCCAGCGTATCTCGCGTCGCCGTTTCGGAGCCGTAAAGTCCCTTGCGCGTGTCGGCAGTGAATGCCTTGGACAGATTCAGCGGACGCAGCTCCCCGGTCACATCGGCGGCTGGCACCACGGTCGAGGCGAATGGGCGATCGCTGACGGCGGGCGGGCGCGGCGCGGCGCTCGCACGGCGGCCGAGCGTCTTCAGTTCCTCGTGCGTCCACGGCGTCTTGCGGTCGGCGACTTCCTTGCGCACACGCGCGATGTCCGCGGCGGCGACGGGCCTCTTCCAATTGTGCCAGCGCTCGCCGATGAAGTTCAGCACGCTCGCGAGCTGCGCATCGTCATAGACCTGCTCCAGCGGGAGCATGAAGCCTTCGCCGTAGCTCACTCCCGCGATGGGGCCGGTCTGGCCTTTCAACACCACGCGCGCGAGCGCCTCCACGTTGCCCTCGCGCTTAAACCACTCGGAGTCCGCAAACGCGGGGGCAAGCATCTTGTCCGCCGCTTTCACGCCCTTGCCATCCGGGCCGTGGCATGTCGTGCAGAGCGTCTCGTAGATTTTCTGGCCCTGCTTGGCGGACTCGCCGAGCACTGCGACGTGGCTGTCGGCCTTCTCCTTTTCAAGCAGCGCCGCGATGATCGGATTTGGCTTTGCCGTGAGTACGGCAGGGACTTCCATTTTCACCGCGCGGTAGGCGAGGAAAAGCTGGGTGCGTACCTGCGCGTCGGCGTCGGCGAGCATGGCGGCAAACGTCTTCGCGATGTCGGCGTCACCTTTTTCCAGCCACGATTCCGCAAGCTGCACGGCGGCGCGACGCACGCGCGGCGCGGTGCTTTTGGTGGCTGCGACGATGCTTTCCTTTGGCAGCGCATCGAGCCCTTGCAGCGTCCACAGCGCGTGGATGCGCGCATTCGCATCAGTGTGCGTTGCGGCCATCGCGGTGAGTGCGGGGACGACCGACAAGTCGCGCCGCGTCACGAGCAGCATCTGCGCGGTGTCGCGCCACCAGCCGTTCGGATTTGCGAGATGCATCACGAGTTCCGCGGGCGTTTCGTCGAGCATGCGCGGCTGCGGGCCGGGTTTCCTGCCATCGGGCACCATGCGGTAGATCCGCCCATGGCGGTTGATTTCGATCATGCCCCACTTCTTCACGCGATGGTAGCGGGCGACCCATTCCGCGTTGCCGCCGGTCGTCGGGAACCACGCCTTTTCCTGGATGATGCCGCGATACAGATCGGAAAAAACGAACGTGCCATCCGGCGCAGAGGCCGACCATACGGGGCGAAAATATGCGTCCGTGCTGCGGATGAATTCGCTTTTTGGAAACGAGTTGTCGGCCACGCCGAGCCCGTCCTTCCAGTCAATCGTGCTCATGCGAATCAGCCGCCCGACCGGCTCGCACGTCGCCACGCGTCCGTAAAATTCCGGCATGAGCGGACTGCGCAGCACGCTCTGCCCGCAGCACGCGGAGAAATCGCGGAGCACACGCTGCTCCTCCGTCTTGTAGCCGCCCGACGACTGATCCCACACTTTGCACGACGCATACGGGATTTTGTACCCGCTCGCATGCTCGTTGATTTTCAAAATGGGATAGCCCGCGGGGAGCTGGAAGGAATGCGCGGGATTCGCGCCACCCGCCCAAGTGCCGATGAGCCGCCCGTCGTCATCGTGCGCGAGACCCCACTGGCTGATGCGCGCGAGGGCGTGCCTGGCCGCGGTGAGCTTTCCGTCGCGATACGTGAAGCGGTAGTCGTTCGTGCAGATCGTATTGTCGAGATTCCACAGCATCCCGGAGTTCTGGTGCTCGATGTTGCCGCCATTCGCGCCGCCCTCAAACACCAGCTCGCGCCGATCCGCGACACCATCGTGGTTGTCGTCAAAATAGGCCCACACGGAATTCGATCCGGTGAACGTGACGAGCACGCGATCATGCAGCGGAAGCACCGTGCGCGGCAGGACCACGTTATCAATAAAGACCGTGCGCTTATCCATGATGCCGTCGCCATTCGTGTCCGTGAGCTTCACCACGCGGCTCACCGGATCGAGCTGCTTCGTGCCGTGCTCATCCTGCATGTAGGTGCGCCATTCGCAGACGTAGAGCGCGCCATTTCCATCGAAAGTGAAACTCGCGGGCTCCTCCACCATCGGCTCGCTCGCAATGCATTCCAGCCGGTAGCCCTTCGGCACTTCGATCGTCTTGATGGCCTCCGCCGGCGTGAGCGGCGGGAACTTGATGTCGGGATTCCAGCCCTCCTCCTTCGCTGCAAAAAGCGCATTGCACGCCGCGAGGAGCGCGAGGATGGGAACGAGGAACGCGGAGTGAGAGCGAGTGGGTTTCATGGTGTGGACGGGGTTCAAAATGTGCGACGGTGCGGCTGCGGGCGACGATGGGTGATTACTCACGGATGACCTCGATCGCCGAGAGCAGCGGCGCGCTTTTCTCGGACGCGTTTGGTTTTCCGCGCAGCTCGATGTCGAGACTCGCGGCGCAGGTGATGCCGCGGAATTCCTTCACGAGCGCCTTCATCGGTCCGGCTTCGCGCGCGATGTCGAGACCGGTGAGCGCGGGCTTGCCGTTCAGCACCACGTCGAACGCGCGCTCGCCGGGCGCGGCGTTGTCGAGTTCGCAGAAGTGCAGCCGCACCGTGTACCGCGCGGGCGCGGGCGCACTCGCGACGGTCTTGATGACGAAAGACGTGTGACTGAAGTTGCGCGTGATGTCGTTCGCCTTGCGTCCGAAAAAGGCGAGCGGGTTCGATGATACGCGCAGCGTCTCACGATCCAGGCCGAGCGCTTCGAGTGCGCGCCACGGGATGGCGAGTTCAGTCGCGGCCTTGCCCGTCGCGCCGCTGGCACCGGGCAATTCGCACCCGGTGGCCGCGAGAGTCGGCAGCGTGCTGACCTCGGCCTTGCGGTCGAAGGCCGGGACATCGAGCCGCTTCGCGTCGAGCCTCCCTCCGGAAATCGTGATCGCGATCAGCGTCTTCATTTTCGCGTCGCCGATCGCGATGGCAAATGGCGCGTGCTTTGCGCCGACCACGGGTGCGCTGGCGAGGTAGAGATTCTTCGCGTCGTGGCGGGCCTGGATGATCGCATCCTTCCCCGCGGGTGTGGCGCCGAAGCCATCCCAGCACGCGTCGCGCAGGTCGCCATCAATCACCGGCGCGGTCGCGCCGATGCTGAGACAGAGGCCGCCGGGCTTGTAGTATTGCAGATCGAGATGGAGCCGCTGCAGGCCGCGGATGTTCGAGCCGTAAAGCCACGGCTTGTCGGTGCCGGCGATTGCGCGGCGGTCGGTATTGATACGCACGGGACCGAGGCCCGCGGCTGCGTCGAAGCGCGCGGGCACCGGGACCGCCGTGCCCATTTTTAACGCGAGCCCCGGACGCGGCAGCGCGAGCCAGAGCGTGCCATCCGCATCGCGGCGATCACCGGGGGCACCGAGATTGAACGCGATGCGTTGCAGCGTGCCCGCGCTCATCTGCGATTCCTCGAAGAGCGCCCAGTCCTCGTTGCGCCGCGCGCCCGCGGGCGCCATGCCGAACGAGGTCGCGAAGTTGTAAGTGCAGAGGCAATTTCCCGTGCCCTCGGCGTAGAGCAACATGCCGAGCGCGGGCACGAGCGTCTGCCCGCAGCCGCTGCGGATGCCGCTGATGTTGCGCATCCCGGAATCGTCCGCGCGGTCATACATGCCGATGCAGCCGCTGCGCAAAAAGTCCATCGAGGCCGAGCTGATCACGCCGCTGCAGCCGTAGCTCGGCGTGTAATCGCGCGTGTTCGATGCACCGGTGAACGGTTCGCTGCGCATCGGCAACTCAAAGCCCTTCGCGCGCGGCAGGCGCGTGAGTCCGGCATCCTTCGACTCGCTCGCCGCCGCTGCGCCGAAGTCGCTGAGGTCCGCATTCGGCCTGCGCAGCGAGAGGAGCGGCAGCCCGGCGAGCTTGTTCTTTTCGAGCTTCACCGGTGCCTGCGCGAGCGGGTGCAGCGGTACGGGCAGGTATGGTGAAAATGTGCCCGCTGCGGTTTTCGTCGCGCTTTTCGAGACGACGATCACGGCCTCGGCGTCGTTGAATCCCCTGCCGCGTCCGGTCGCGAGCGGGCTGTTCCAAAGGGTGAGATCGAGCTTCGCGTTCCAAAGTTTGCAGTCCGCCGCGAGCGCAAAATCCGCGGGCCGCCAGCCGGCGATTTTTTCGATGTCCTTCCATGCAAAGATGACGGCGATGCGTCCGTCGCTGAGTTTTTCGAGACGCGGAGCGGGATGCGGAAAAGTCGGAAGCTCGCGCAGCGTCGCATCGGCGATGTTCACGACGATCTGGAACGTGCCGGGGCCGGGGGCATTCACGCGCTGCGCTGTTGGACGGAAGTCGAACGCGAGTTCCCACGCATCGTCGCGCTGCGCGTCTTTGTTCTTCGATGCGAGGAAGAGGCGCAGCGTGTCGGCGGTGCTCTCGATGTCCATCGCGCACGAGGCACCGGAACGCATCGTGCCATCCATATGCAGCGGCTTCGTCGCATCGAGCACGGGCAGCGTCCACGGCTTGTCCGAGAAGGCCTCGAGCAGCCGACCAGTCGCGGCATCGAAGCGCACGACACCGCTGCCTGCCGCGATGGAAAATGACGTGTCATCCGCGCGTGCTGGGGCGTCCATCCCCGCCGTGGCGTCGAGCCTGCGCCGCCAGAGTTCCGTGCCGCTGTAGGCATCGAGCGCGGTCACGGTGTTTTCGCCGAAGACAAACAACCGGCCATTTGCCGCGAGCGGTGTGCGCGGGCGCTGGTGCCGGGCCTTTTGCAACTGCCCGTTTGGCTCGCCATACCACGCAAATTCCAGCGGCCACTTCACACGCTCGTCGGCCTCGACCTTGCCGCCCGCTTCAAACGCGCCCGGCAATTTTCCCCGCACGATGAGCCGGCCCTGCGCCTCGCCGGGCAGCACTCCGGGCGGCGGCGTGAGCGTGCCATCCGCCGCACAGAGCACGCCACCGCACGGGCGCAGCATGCGATACCATTCGCCCGGCGGAATGCCCGCAGCGTCGCCGACCGTGATGACGAGACTTCCCGCGAACGACGGTAGCTTCAGCCCCTCCGCCGCGAGGACATGGATGCGCGTGCCGTAAAGCGAAGTCTGCGAGACGAGACGCGCGCGCTCCGCCTGCACTGCGCGCGCGTCGGCGAGCACGGTGATGATTTGGAATTGCGTCCGCGCCGCGAGCGCTTGCGCGAGCGAGGCATCGCGCCCGCCGAGCACGAATGCGAAGCCGCGCGGATTCGTGATCTTTTCCAACGCGGGCACGAGCGTCGCGTGCAACGCTGGCGCGGCCGCGACCGGCACCGGGGTCACCGGCCGCGCCGCACCCGCGCCGAAGACATGCAGCGCGCCGCGATGCGTGCTCGCGAAGACGCGCCCGTCGGAAACCGCAAGGCCGCGCACCTGGCCATCCGTGGGTGCCTGCCACAGCTCGCCGCCGGTCGCTGGGTCGAGTGCGACGACACGATTTTCCTCGCCGAGAAAAATCGCGTTTGCCGTGAGCACCTCGGCGTGGACGCGCGGGCGCGGCTTGCTCCAGCGCAGCGTCACGGAATTGCCGCTCACGTCCCACGCATCGCCCTTGCCATTTCCAAATGCGAACACTCGCTCGCTCGTGAAAAGCGCGCGCGTGCGCCCGAGCAGACCCGCGGCGATCTGTCCGCGCCAGCGCTGCTCCTTCCACTCCGGCGCGGCGGATTTCATCGCGGCGGTGAGCGGCCATTCCTCCTTGCCCGTGCGCGCGTGGAATGCGGCGAGGCTGTCCGCAAAATGATCCGGGCTTTCACCGAGGCGCGGCGGCACATCCGGTTGCCAGCCGACCGCGGTGACGAACACCGTACTGCCAAAAACCGTCGCCCACGTGCCGCCCTTGTGCCCGACCTCAGAGCCCGCCGTGTAGTGTATGAAGCGTCCCGTTTTCAAATCGTACGACGCAGGCACGCCGCGCCCGGTCGGC
>JANXZI010000245.1 GCA_025355595.1 Spartobacteria bacterium | reverse complement strand
GCGCAACGAAAACTCCGTGACCGTCGTCTTTCCGCGCCCACCGGAAGCCGTGATGAAAAAGTGGATCATCGCCCCGAAGCGCGGCATCGGGCACCTCATCACGATGCCGCATGTGACGAAGGACATCGTGGACGAATTCGTGGCGGACTATGCATCCGCGCTCGCGGAGGAGAAGGCATGAAGGCGGTTGAGAGTGGAACGTTGAGCGTTGAGAGGCGTCCACCCGACGCGCGGCAACTTTTCTCACCCGCTGTGGCATTCTCATCCCTTTGCGGATCGGACGGACAAAGCGGGAATGCCAGGCTGATTCCTCTCAACCCTCAACCCTCACCTCGCAACTTCCGATGAAACTCCTCCACGTGCTCGCGCCGAACCAGCCCGGAGTCCTCGCGCGCATCGCGGAGGCGCTCGCCGCCGCGGGCGTGAACATCGAGGACTTCGACGTGGAGAGCCACGATGCGGAGGGCATCATCTCGCTGAGCGTGGACAAATACGACGAGGCGCTGCACGTCCTGCGCGACCTCGGCTACCGCGCGATCACGCAGGACACGCTGCTCATCCGGCTCGACGACAAGCCCGGCGCACTCGCCAAAATCGCGGTGCGGCTGAAGGACGCGGGCCTCGATCTTCGCTCGATGCACATCGTGCGGCGCGCGGACGAATTCAGCATCGTGAGCCTCGTGGCGAGCGACAATGCGGCGGCGGCAGCGGTGCTGCGCGACGTGCTCATCGGCGAGCCGCCGGAGTGAGGGGAGATTTTGAATTTTGAATGTTGAATGTTGGATTTTGAATTGTCCGCAGTTTGACTCTCCGCGGGCATCACCCTTTTCGCTGTTTGCGAAATCGAAGCGCGGACTGCGGGGGACGAATTCAAAATTCACCATTCAAAATTCAAAGAAGCCGCCACCATTGCGCGCGGCCCCATCCCTGCTATAAACGATCCCCTTTCCAGCCGAAGAATCACCCGACGAATGCCGACCTACGAATACGAATGCGAGAAGTGCGAGGGCGCGTTTGAGTGCGTCCAGTCCATGAAGGACGACGCGTTCAAGACCTGCCCGAAGGAATTTTGCCGGATGAAAAAGTGGGGCAAGGGCAAGGTGCGCCGACTCATGGGCACGGGCGCGGGGCTGATTTTCAAAGGCTCGGGATTTTACATCACCGACTACCGCTCCGAGGGCTACAAGAGTGCCGCGAAAAAGGACTCCGCCGATTCCGCGCCTGCGAAACCCGCTGAGAGCAAGCCTGCGGAGAGCAAACCGGCGGAGGCCAAGCCCGCCGCCACTCCGAAAACTCCCGCCAAGAAAGACTGAGCCCGCGCTCCCATTTTCCACTGCCCATCGCCCATGTCCCAGAACGATTCCCGCAAACTCACCTGCACGGCCTGCCAGCACGAGAACGAGGTGGAGCGCGTCTATTGCCATAACTGCGGCGAGAAGCTCGACCGTTCCCTGCTGCCCAAGATCGACATCACAAAGCCCTCCGAGGACAAGGCGAAGAACGCCCGGCAGGTGAAGAAAATGATGAATCCGAACCGGTTCAACTGGAAGGCAAACTTGAAAACCTTCGTGCTCATGGAGGTCTTCGCCGCACTCGTCGCCGCCGGCTATTTGATCACACAGACGCCGATTTTTGTGCAGCCTCTCGCCAAGGACAAGCTCCCGCAGAACGAAGTCGGCGACATGTGGAGCGAGATGCTGCGGCAGCGACCGGTCGTGGCGCTGACCTTCTCGGAATTCGACGTGAACTACTACCTCGCCAAGGTCGTGAAGGGGAACGCGGGCTCGATGGGGATCAAGTTCGAGCGGGCCTTCGCGCACTTCGAACCCGGCACCGTCACCGTCGCCGTGCAGCGCAATGTGTGGGGCCTTTCGCTCTACAATACTGCCGCCTTCCATCCCGTGCCCGACGGCCTGAAGTGGACGGCGAGGATGGATCGTTTCGCGATCGGGCGGCTTACGATCCCGACCGGTCTCGCGAAGCTGCTGGGCCTTGATTCCGCCACGCTCGGCGCCTTTTCGCAGGTCTTCAAAAAGGACATCGAGCAGCTCGGCCGGCTGGAAAAAGTCGCGCCCGGCGAAGGCTCGATTTCCTTCACCACGCGGCCGCAGCAATGACCGCGCGCACGGCGAGGGCCCTCGGCCTTCTGCTCCTCCTCGCGCTGCTGCACGGGACGCTGCGCCCAGCCGCGCTGGCCGTGGATCTGCGGCACCGCACGGTGAGCAGCTCCGGGCAGTTCGTGGTGTATTGCGATGATCGCGCGGCACGCGCACGGATCGTCAGCTTCGTCGAGGATGTGAAGACGCAGCTTCTGCGCGTCCTGCACGAGCGCGACGAATGGAAATTCCCCATCGTCATTGCCATCGAGCCCGAAGCTGAATCCCCTGCGCAGCCGCAGCCGTCCTCGATCAGCATCACGCTCGTGAACACCGTCGCGGGACCGAAGGTGGATGTGGCCATCCGCATCGCCGACGATCCGGCGAAAGTTTTCCTCCAGCGCAACATCGTCCACGCGCTGCTGCTCGAGATCGCGTACCGCGAGCGGCCGCCGATCCGCGCGGGCGAGCGCTACGCCTACCCGCCGTGGTGGCTCACCGAGGGACTGCTCCAGGACATCCGCGCGCACGCGGGCATAAGGGATCCGGATGTCTTCAACAGCATCGTGAACACCGAGAAACTGCCCTCGCTCGAAAAGGTGATCACCCAGCCGCCGCTCCAGCTCGACAGCGCCGCCGGCGCGGTGGATCGCGCGAGCGCCTTTGCTCTCACCGGAGCGCTGCTCGCCCTGCCCGCCGGCCCCGCGAATCTCGGGCGCTTCCTCCGCGCGTGGCCCGAGGGCTCGCGCGATCCGCTCACGCTGCTCGCCACGCATTTTCCCGTCCTCGGCCAGTCGCCGCAGAGCCTTGCAAAATGGTGGACGCTCCAGCTCGCCCAGCTCGGCAAATCCGAGATGCTCCGCGGCCTTTCGCCCGCCGAGGCGGATGCGGAACTCGCCGCGCTGCTCACCTTCGAAATCACCGCGGGGAAACCGCCCCGCCCCGAGCGCTTTGCCCTCCGTGATTTTGAAAGATACAGCAAGCTCCCCGGCGCGCGCCCGGCGCTGCGTCTCGCGCAGGTGAAAATCTCCACGCTCAGCGGGACGGCCCATGTGCTCTTCCGCCCCGTGCTGAACGAATACGTGGAAGTGTGCGGCCTGCTCGCCGCCGGGAAGTCCGCGGGCATCGCCGACCGCCTCGCACGGACCGAGCGTTTCCGCGCATCCGTGCTCCAGCGCTCGGAAATGATCACCGACTACATGAACTGGTACGAGGCCACGCAGACGCCCGGCAGCACCGGGCAGTTCGACAAGTATCTGAGTGCCGTCGAGGATCGCGACGCGAGAAAGCGCCAGCCCTCCGGGCCCGCGGACCCGAAGCTCGCCGAATACCTCGACTTGCTGGAGCAGGAATTCGCGCCGCTGCGCCCGAACATGATTCCCGGCGACGAACCAGTGGGCAACGCGAGACGGTGAGCGGCGGGGCGGAGTAGAGAGATGCCTGTTGAGTGTTGAGAGAATCAAACTCCGCCGCTTGTGTCTCCTGCGAACCCGATCCGCGCCTCCACGCGATTCCCGCAATTTTCAAAAATCGCACCTGCGCAGAGAGACACCGGCTCACTTCCAGAAACCGAATACGCCGACCTGCGCGGCGGAAAAAAGGCGTACTCTGGCTGGACATATCTCGCCGGGCAGCGGCTGTCGTTCTGAATTTGCAAACAGCCACCGCGCCATCCGCACCCCGAACCGGAAGGTGAACAGCCACCTCAGCCTCGTCGCCGGCTACAGCCTTTTGCGGGCCGCCAACTCCGGGACCCCGTGCCCACCGCGACGTGCAACTTCCGATAGCCGCTGGCCGCGCTGAATGTCTCGCGGGAACGGAGACTTCTTGTCCTCGCGGTGCCGTTCTTTTTGTCGCCGACGACCGGCCACACCGGCTATGAGTGCCATTCCGGCAAGCCCGAGCAGGAGGACGAAGGGCGCAGTAAACCGGATCTGAAGGATCACCGTTGTAACGTTCGGTGAATAACGAACACGCGAGGGCACCGGCAAGGCACCAAGCCAGCGCAAAACTCCCCACACCCTCGAACGCACGGTGTCCACACAGGACTCGGCTAGTCCGGCAACTTCGAGAAGTCGAAGGAACAGCAGCCGCAGTCGAGCACGGGGCCGTTCTTTTGCAGACGTTTCCGGAACTGCTTCGCGATGAAATATTCGCGGCGCTGCGCGACGGCGCGCACGTCCACGATTCCCGCCTGCTTGAGCACGCGCAGGTGGCGCGAGGCGTTGTACTGCGAAAGGCCCAGATTGTCCGAGAGGTCGTTCACGCAGCAGTCTTCCGTGAGCAGCCGCTTCACCAGCCGGAGCCGGGTGCGGTCGGAAAGCGCCTTGAGGATGCTGGTGCAATCGGCGGCGGGCATGGGGTGGGAGTGATGGCAGAAAAAATATCCCACGCAACGATTGACGTATATGCGTGTCTGCGCATACACGCTCGCTCGCATGAACCAGCGCACCGCCGCCATCATCTCCCCCGCCAGAGCCGCCGCTAATCCCGTCGGACGCTGCGCGGATTCCCACCACCGTGCAGGGGCCGGGCCGACATGCTGATCCTCCTTTTCATCGCAGCGTGCTTCCTCGCCTTCACGAATGGCGCGAATGACAACTTCAAGGGCGTCGCCTCGCTCTACGGAAGCACGACGACAACCTTTCGCACGGCGCTCGCGTGGGGGACTGCGACAACCCTCGCGGGATCGGTCGCAGCGATTTTCCTCGCGGGCGAGCTGATGAAAAAATTCAGCGGCAAGGGCCTCGTGCCGGATCCGCTCACGCAGTCGCCGGCGTTCCTCCTCGCCGTGGCGCTTGGCGCGGCGCTCACCGTGATGCTCGCCACGCGGTTCGGCTTCCCCGTCTCCACCACGCACGCGCTCACCGGCGCGCTCACCGGTGCGGGGCTCGCAAGCGGCGATCACACGGTGTTTTTTGCCAAGCTCGGCACGGGTTTCGTGCAGCCACTGCTGCTTGGCCCTCTCATTGCCGTCGCCGCGGGGGCGCTCGTCCACTTCGCGCTCAAGGCCGCGCATGGCGAACCCGACCACCGCACGCGCACGCTCGACACGCTGCACTTCCTGAGCGGCGGCGCGGTCGGCTTTGCGCGCGGTCTCAATGACACTCCGAAGATCGCCGCAATGCTGCTGGTCGCGAAGGCGCTCGACATCCGCTGGGGCCTCGTCGCCATCGCGATTACGATGGCCGTCGGCGGCCTGCTGAATGCGCGCCGCGTCGCCGAGACCATGGCCAAAAAGATCACCGGCATGAATCCCGGCCAGGGCTTCGCCGCCAACATCGCCACGGCCGCACTCGTGACCACGGCAAACTGGAACGCTCTGCCGGTGAGCACCACGCACGTGAGCGTCGGCGCACTCGTCGGCATCGGGATCGCCACGCGCAAGACGCACTGGAAAGCTGTCGGCGGAATCGCCCTCTCGTGGCTCATCACTCTCCCGTGCGCCGCCGCGCTGGCGGCGCTTGCTGCGATTGTGATCGGGAGTTTTTCGCGACCAGGCTGAGAGCGTCGCACACCCGGCACGAATGCCACAGCGGTGCGCGATTTTGTCGCATTCGTTTCGCACACGTCGCTTTGCCGCCACGCATTCGTAACATTGGGGTGCAAAGTTTGCGCCGCAATCGAAACACCCAAGACACAAACCACCATGTTGAAAACCACCATCACCCTGAGCCTCACACTCGCAGCCACCGCCTTCGCCGCAACGGCGCCGGCCACGAAGCCGGAAAAAAAGGAGGACTCCGCGCTCGCGACACTCTGGGACTACCCAACGCTCTACAAGAACAAGGACGCGTCCTTCCTCAACGAATTCCGCATCGTCGGACGCGCGCACTTCGACATGTACAATGTGAACGGCAACAGCCTCGGCTCCGACCAGGACTGGGTGGTGCGCCGTCTGCGCATCGGCGCGAAGGCGTCATTCTTCCACAACAAGCTGGATCTCCATGTGGAGACAGACCTCCAACCGCAGAACCTCGGCGGCGCGCTCTTCGTGGGGGACCCGACCTACCAGCGGCTCACGGATGCGTATGTGTCGTGGAAATTTTCCGACGCGGCGAAGCTGACAATCGGCAAGCAGTCGGTGAAGTTCACGCTCGATGGCGGCACATCGTCAAACGAACTGCTGACGATTGACCGGAGCAATCTTGCGAACAACTTGTGGTTCCCGACCGAGTATATCAGCGGCGTGAGTCTGAGCGGGAAAATCGGGGCCTGGCAGTACAACACGGGCTTTTTCTCCGGCGGGTCGATCTACGCGGCGCAGAGCCAATTTGCAAATAGCTCGAAGGAGTTTGGCAATTTCAACGGCGGCAATTTCTGGCTCGGCAGCCTCGGCTACGACTTTGCGAAAAGCCTCGGCGTGAAGAAGGCGCTGCTGCGCGCGGACTTCGTGTACAACGACCCGAGCACGCAGAGCAACGCGACGCGGAATTTCTCGCAGATCGCCTCGCTGAACTTCCAGCTCGAAGCGGGCAAGTGGGGATTCTCCAGCGACATTGCGGCCGGCAACGGTTCGCTGGGCCAGAGCGACGTCTTCGGCGCGACGGCGATGCCGTGGTTTAACATCACGGAAAAACTCCAAGTGGTCGGCCGTTACACCTACCTGACGAGCGACGATCCGGACGGGCTGCGCTTCAACCGCTACGAAAATACGCTCGCCGTGAACACGAACAAGAACGGCACTTTCAAGACGAACAAATACGGCGCGGTGAGCACGCAGCGCGGCAACGAATACAACGAACTCTACCTCGGCCTGAACTGGTTCCTCTACGGTCACAAGCTGAAGCTCCAGACTGGCTACCAATATGCCTGGATGCGCGACGGCGCGAAAAACGGCGGCAAGTACGATGGCTGGACGTGGACCACCGGCCTGCGCGTGAGCTGGTGATTTCTCAGAGTGAAATTTCCAAATCACAAATCACAACAATACAGGGTCATCCTGAGCAAATGAAACGAGTCGAAGGATCCCGCGAATTTTGGCTGATGATCGGCGAGGTTTGATCGTCACTTGCGAATGCCACGGGATTCTTCGGTCGCTGAGGCTCCCCAGATTGACCGCGATTTGAAAATGAAGCGCCGACAACGAACTTCCGAAGTTGAACCGCCACGCACGAAAGGTTGCAGTGTTACGCAAATGTCCCCCGACTGACACACAGCCGTAACATTCGCCCTGTAACCTCCAACTTTCCACCACTGATGCCCTCTCACTACGAAGACTCGCTCCAGCACGACATTGACCGCATCAAGCACAAGGTCGCCGAGATGGCGCGTCTCGCAGAATGCGCGCTCGAGGCGTGCATCAAGTCCCTCGCCACACGCGACCGGAAGCTTGCCTACGCGGTGATTTTGCGCGACCGGCGCATTGATGAGCTGGAGAAGGAACTCGATCGGCTGTGCCTCGAATTCCTGATCCGCCAGCAGCCCGTCGCGCGCAGCCTGCGTTTTTCCTACATCACCATCCGCGTAACCCTGGAGCTGGAGCGCATCGGCGACTACGCGGAGAGCATCGCGCGGCAGATCCTGAAGCTCGCGAAGCTGAACGCTCAAATCTCCGTCGAGCGCTTCCAGCAGATCGCCAGCCTGAGCATCCCGATGCTGCGCGACGCGGTGAAGGCATTCATCGCCGGAGACGAGGCGCTCGCCCGCGACGTGCTCGGCCGCGAGCACGAGGTGGATGCGCTGCGCAATGTGATCAACAACGAGCTTTTCAAACTGCGCTCGGAGAACCTCATCCCGCTCGAGGCGCTCACGCCGCTGATGACTATCGCGCGCCGCTTTGAGCGCGTGTCCGACCAGGCCACGAACATCTGCGAGGACGTGATTTACATGGTCACCGGCGATTACCCGCGCAAGCTCGGCGGCGAAACGTGGCGCATGGTGTTCATAGATGATCGCAACCATTGCCGCAGCCAGATGGCCGAGGCCATCGCGACGTCGCTCGACCGCCCGCAGTTCGTCTTCGCCAGCGCCGGCCTCACGCCCACGGAGGTGGATTCCGGCACGGTGGAATTCATGCGCAGCAAAGGCGTGGATCTCTCGCACGCCAAGACGCACAGCGTCGCGCAGCTCCCGAATCTCGACGCCGCACAGATCATCGTCGCGCTCTCGCCCGCGGCGAAGAAAGCGTTTCCAAAACCAACGAAAGCCGTGTGCCTCGACTGGAGCCTGCCCGATCCCTCGGACGTCACCGGCACCGACGAGGAAAAGCGCGCGGCCTACGAGTTCGCCTACCAATTTCTCCGCGAGCACATCACCGAACTCTGCGACGCCGTGCTCAGCGACAGCATCGGGTGAGGTCTGACTCCCTCTTATTCTTATTCTTAATCCTATTCTTCATCCCCGCCATGTCCCCGCTGCGCGCTCCGCTTGCTGAGTAAGAATATGGGCAGGATTAGGAAGAAGACTCCGTTTTCGACCGCATTTTCTGACTCCAAAATTTTTCCAAAACCAACACCACAATATGAAACGCATCAGCACACTCGCACTCGCCACCCTCGCCGCCGGCGGAATTTTCCTCACCGGCTGCGACAAAAAATCTGGCGACACAAGCGGCGGTGCGAAGAAAAGCACCATCGCCAACATCGGCTCCGACACGATGGTGAACCTCGCAGCCTCGTGGGCCGAGGCCTACCGCGCCGTGGACAAGAGCGTCTCCGTCGAAGTCGGCGGCGGCGGCAGCGGCACGGGCGTGACGGCGCTGATTCAGGGCACCGCGCAGATCGCGAACTGCTCGCGCAATTTCGAGGAAAAAGAGATTGCTGACTTCAAGGCGAAGCATCCGGGCAAGGAACCGAAGGAACACATGGTCGGCTTCGACGCGATGAGCATCCTCGTCCACAAAAACAATCCGCTGAATGAAATCTCCCTCGAACAGCTCGGCGAAATCTACAAGGCCGATGGCAAGATCACCAAGTGGAGCCAGCTCGGCATCACGCTTCCCCCAGGCAAGGACGAGATTGCGTGCGTCACGCGGCAGAGCAACTCGGGCACCGTGCATTATTTCAAGGAAGTGGTCGTCGGGAAAAAGAACGAGTTCCGCCTGGGCGCAGTCGTGGCGAACGGCTCGAACGATGTCGCCGCGATCCTCGGCAAGACGGTGAACGCGATCGGCTTCAGCGGCATGGCCTACGCGACGTCCGAGGTGAAAGTCCTCAAGGTCTCGAGGAAGGCCGGCGACCCCGCGGTCGCGCCGAGTATCGAGACCACGCTCGACAAGAGCTACCCGATCAGCCGCCCGCTCTTCATGTACACCGCGGGTGAAGCCGAGGGTGCCGCAAAGAAGTATCTCGACTGGATCCTTTCCGACGCCGGGCAGCAGATCGAAAAGGAAAACGGCTACGTGCCGCTGCCCAAAAGATAGATCGGCTCAAGAAACATGCGTCCGACATTCCAAGTTCAGAGTTCCAAGTTCCAGGTTCCAAGTTCAGCCCGCCGCAGGCGCGTTGAGAATCTGCATGCGCACTGTGACATGGTGGGGCCGCTGCGCGGGGCTCAACTTGGAACTTGGAACTTGGAACTTGGAACTCTGAATCCACGCAGCCATCCGCCCTGCACAAGGTCTGCGACATTTCACCAATCCGATCTGGCCGTGAACTGCTAACGGCACCCGGCTAGCTTTTCCACGAAATGCAATCACACCGAAGCAAGACCGGAATCATCCTCGAGCGGGCCATCGAGCTGCTCATCCGTCTTTGCGGGATCAGCGCGATCGTTTTCGTCTTCGGTATTTTCTTTTTCGTCTTCCGCGAAGGTGCACCGTTCCTGTCGAAGCTGAATTTTGGCGAGTTCTTCGGCTCGATCAATTGGATCCCAAATTCCACCGTGAAGCCGCAGTACGGCGTGCTTGCGCTCATCGTCGGCACGCTCAGCGTCACCGGTATTGCCATGCTGATCGCGGTGCCGTTCGGCATCGGCGCCGCGGTGTTTGTCTCGGAGTTTTGCACGGGCCGCGTGAAGGAAATGCTGAAGGTGACCATCGAACTGCTTGCCGCGATTCCGTCGGTCGTGTGGGGCTTCATCGGCCTCGGCGTGCTGCAGCCGCTCATCATCAAATGGTTTCACGCCGACTTCGGCCTGAA
>JANXZI010000223.1 GCA_025355595.1 Spartobacteria bacterium | reverse complement strand
GTTCGGGCTGGAGGCGGCTGGGCTCAAAGGCTGCGGATAATCCCGCCATTCATCGCACCAATCACGCCAAAACGCGAGGGCTGAGCGCACCACTCGATCTGGTCGCGCCAGCCCTTCGCCACGAGCGCCTGGCCGTTGCGAGCGGCGAGCAGCCCGTCGAGCGGCGTGGCGAAGCTGCGCGCAGTGGCGACAGCGGCGACAGCGGCGTCGGTCAGGTCCGCGTCCGGAAATTCCGCTGCGAGCAGCCCGGCGGCGATCACGTCCTCGAGGGCGAATGTCTCGAAGGTTCCGGCACAGACGAGCAGCACCTCGGCAGGGCGCGAGCGCGCGAGTTCGTCGCGCAGCGCGGCGAGATTCAGCAATGCGCCGACGAGCACGCGGCCCGCGCGTTCGCAGGCGCGGAGGGCGATGGTGCCGTTCGTCGTGGTGCTGATAATCCGCTTTCCGGCGAGCGCGGCGTACTCGAACGGATTGTTCCCGAGGTCGAAGCCCTCGATGCGTTCGCCGTGCCGCTCGCCGCCGAGCAGCGCATCGGGCATTTCCTTTCGCAGCGCGCGCGCCTCCTCGATCGTCTTCGCGGGAAAAATTTCCGCTGTGCCATTTGCGAGCGCGGTGATCATCGAGGAGGTCGCGCGCAGCACGTCGAAGACGACGCAGGTGGTCGTGCGGAGGTCGCGTTCCGGCAGGCGGCTGATATCGGCGGGGGTGAGTGCAGCGTCGAATTTCATTTGGATTTGTTCCCGCGCGGCATCGTCGTGCGCGCGTGGTGGAAGAGGTATTGCTGCGCGTAGCCGCCGAAGGCACCGAAGTGACGCGCGGAAAATTCGCGCAGGCGCTGCGTCGTTACCCTTCGTCTTTTTGCAAAGTAGATCGTCCGCAGGATGCGCTCGATCCACACATCAATCGGAAACGCGGCGAGCCGCCCGAAGCCGAACAGCAGCGCACACGCCGCTACCTTCGGGCCGACACCGGCGAGGCGTTGCAATTCAAGCGCGGCCTCTCCGTCGCCGAGGCGTGCGATGGCTTCGAGACTCACCTCGCCGCCCGCGATCATGCGCGCGGTGCGGAGGAGATTCTTCGCGCGGTAGCCGAGTGCACAGGCGCGGAGATCCTTTTCCTCCAACGCCGCGAGCGCCGCAGGCTCGGGGTATTCAAAAAGCCGTTCGTCATTCCAAGCCGCCGGGCGTCCGTAGCGCTCGCGCAGCGTGTGCGAGATCTGCGCGATGTGCGGGACGGCCTTCTGCGCGCTCGTGATGAATGTCGCGAGGCACTCCCAGTGCGGCTGGCGCACGAGCCGCAGCCCGCTGCACGCATCCGCCGCCGCGTTCATCGCCGGGTCGTCGGGAAATGTGGCGCGCATTTCTTCCAGCGGATGATCGAGCGCGAAGTAGTGCGCCGCGATTTTCTCGATCCCGTGCGGGACGAGCAGGGTCGTGCCGCGCTGCTCCGCGTAGCACGGCGCGTCGCCGATCATCCCGAGCCAGCCTGCGCCGTGCTGCCGCCAGTGGAAGACCTGGCCGCAGCCGAGGGTGAGCGCGAGGTCGAATTCCGGCGCGGC
Source organism: Spartobacteria bacterium (assembly GCA_025355595.1). Classification (GTDB taxonomy): domain Bacteria; phylum Verrucomicrobiota; class Verrucomicrobiia; order Chthoniobacterales; family Chthoniobacteraceae; genus SXWH01. The sequence goes on along the minus strand of JANXZI010000223.1, from coordinate 5,622 downwards.
GATCTCCGCGAGCGCGCGGCTCATTTCACAAAATAGCTCAGGTTCTCGAGCTGGATGGCGAGGTCCACGTTGTTCACCGCGATGCGCTCAGGAACGTGCAGCACCGCGGGCGCGAAATTCAGGATCGCCTGCACGCCGCACTCGATCAGCCGGTTCGCGACTTCCTGCGCGACCTTGCCCGGCACGGTGAGGATGGCGAGCTTCACGACGCGTTCGCGGATGAATTCGGCGAGCTGTTCCATCGGCAGGATCGGGATGCCGATGTCGCGCGGGCGCTTGCGAGATACGTCGGCATCGAACGCCGCGACGACCTCGAAGCCCTCGCGGGCGAACCCGCCGTAGCGCAGGAGCGCCGTGCCGAGCTGGCCCGCGCCCACGAGGATTACCGGCTGCAATTTTGCCATGCCGAGGACTTCGGTGATCGCCTTGCTGAGCCCCGCGACATTGTAGCCGAGACCGCGCGTGCCCCAGTGGCCGAAGTAGGTGAGATCCTTGCGGAGTTGCGTCGGCTTCACGCCCGCCGCGGTCGCGAGTGCCTCGGAACTGACGGTCGCGACGCTGTTTTCTCGCAGGCGCTGGAGCGCGCGATTGTAGATGGAAAGCCGGTAGATCGTCTTCCGCGGGATGTCGCTCTTGTGCATTTGCTCGTGAAAATCCGCGTGAAACTAGCAGAGGCCCGCCGCGCGGCCAGCGGAATGCGGTGACGGAAAAGTGACATTGCCGGGGGCGAGCGACGCACGGCCGATCCCTTGTCGTGCGGCGGGAAGCGGAGCGCCACGCCGCCTTGTTGCAGGAAGCAAACAGGCGCCCGGTCGTCGGTCACGCGTGCGTGGCAAAGGCGATGGCGCGCTTCGCTTGCCACCGCACGACAAGGCGCCGTCGCGATGCTTGGACTCCGATTCGCTTCCGCCCTCGACGGAACTCCGCTCAGCCTGGCCTCCAATTCCCTATGTTTGCCGGGCCGGAAAACCGGATAACCGCAGTTCGTTGTTTGCGCCGCGCCCCGTGTCCGCTATTCGTCCGCAGCATGAGCAATGTCCGCCCCGACCGCACTATCGAGCACGACTGGTCGCCGCGTCGCGTGCCGGAGAATGTGACGTGGGGCGAGGGCTTCTACTGCGAGAGCGCGCAGTGCTTCCTGCATTTCAAAGGGAAGCGGCAGCCGGCGATCGAGTTTGGAAATCATGTGAGCGTCTATGCCGCGTGCCAGTTTGCCGTGGCGGCGGATGCGCATGTGACCATCGGCGATTTCACGCTGCTCGTCGGCGCGCTGATCACCTCGGACACGCGCGTGGAGATCGGCTCACACTGCCTCATCTCGTGGGGCGTGGGAATCGCGGACAGCGACTTCCATCCCGTCGGCGCGGCGCAGCGGATGATCGATGCCGAAGCACTGGCTCCCTACTTTGAAAACAAACCCGCGCGCCCGTTGGAGGCGGTGCGCTCGAAACCGGTGAAGATCGGCAACAACGTGTGGATCGGCATGAACGCGATCGTGCTCAAAGGTGTGACGATCGGCGACCATGCGGTCGTCGCCGCAGGCGCGGTCGTGACCAAGGACGTGCCCGCGGGTACCATCGTCGCGGGCAATCCCGCGCGATTTGCCAAGCGCGTTCCCGAGTAAACTTTGATCATGAAAAAGAAGAAAATCATCGCGATGGGTTTCATGGGGCAGATGCCGATTGCGGGCGTCGTGTGGCAGCACATCCACTACATCGTTGGCCTCCAGCGCCTCGGGCACGAGGTGTACTACATCGAGGACACGCTGAATCCGTGCTACAATCCGCACACTTTCGAGTGGAACACCGATCTCGCGTACGCCGCGAAGACGCTCGGCAAGCTCGCGGACGAATACGGGTTCAAGGATCGCTGGTGCTTCTGCCAGCGCCAGCTTCCTGACCAGCCGACCGCCGGGCTTTCCAAACAGCGGATGCTCGAACTTTACCGCGAGGCGGATGCGATCGTGAACATCTGCGGCGCGCAGGAATTCAACGACGACATCCTGCAAAACAAGCGGATCCTCTACGTCGAGAGCGATCCCGGGATCGAGCAGATCCGCGTGGATCAAAAGAAGCCCGGCACGCTTTCCTACCTCGGCGGACACCACGCGCTGTTCACGTTCGGCGAACTCATCGGCACCGGGCATTTTCCGGTGCCGCTGCACGATCTGAAATGGCTGCCGACGCGCCAGCCCGTCGTGACCGACCTGTGGAAAACTGACTCACCGCCGGCCGGTGCCGCCGTCTTTTCCTCGATCGCAAACTGGTCCACCTCGGGGACGAAGGACATGGAGTGGCACGGCTCGACGTATCTATGGAGCAAGTCGCTGGAGTTCCTGAAATTCGTCGAGGCACCGGCGCGATCCGGCGAGGAGTTTGAACTGGCAACCACGATCAAGGATCGCGAGACGCAGGACATTTTCCTGAAGAATCGCTGGCGATTCAGCAGCCCGGTGGAGATCAGCATCAACTTTGATCAGTACCGCGCGTACATCCAGGCATCGAAGGGCGAGTTCACGGTGGCGAAAGATGTGTACGCGCGGCTGAACACGGGATGGTTCAGCGACCGCTCGGCGTGCTACCTCGCCGCGGGGCGTCCGGTGATCACGCAGGAGACGGGCTTCACGAAACTTTACGGCGGCACGAAGGGGCTGCTCGCATTCCGCACCGTGGATGAAATCGCGGAGCACGTCCGCGCGATCAACGCCGACTACAAGGCGCACAGCCGCGCGGCATTTGAGGTCGCCGCGGAATATTTCGAGGCGACGAAAGTGCTCGCGAGCCTGCTCGAACGCGCGGGCGTCTGACGATGTAGGAAGCGAGGCGAACAGATCTCGCATGCCGGGACCTGTCCGGATGCACGCGGGTGCATTGGGCCTCGGTTGCAGGCGTGCGGCATTATCGGGTCGTCCATCTTCGTTGCATCCGGGACAGGCTTGGAAGCGCTGTCCTACATTGCGCCGACTTGTTTGCAGAACCCGCGCGGACTACACACCGCCCATGCGTTTCCTTCTCGCCCTTGCTTCCGTAATTTTCATCGCCGTCTCCGCATTTGCGCAGGGCACGAAAGCCGACTACGAACGTGCCGATTCGCTCGCGAAGCGGACGGAGGGCAAAGTTTTCCGCGCGCGTGTCGAGCCGCACTGGCTGCCCGGCGGCGATTCATTTTGGTACCGCATCGAGATCGCGAAGGGGCAGTTTGAAACGGTCTTCGTGGACTGCGTGAAGGGCGAGCGCCGCGCGGGCTACGAGCCGGGCGCGGATGCTGGAAAGCCTGCTGCGCTCGGCGAGCCGCATCCGAGCCGTGCGAGCGACGAGCAGACGTCCATCACGTTCATCAACAAGACCGACGGCAACGCCGTGTGCTGGTGGATCAGCCCATCGGGTGAGCGGAAAAAATATGCGACACTGAAGCCGGGCGAGCGCTTCGAGCAGCACACATTTGCCGGGCATGTGTGGTTCGTGGAAACGGGCGATGGAAAGCGGCTCGGCGTCTTCGAGGCGCATGCTGGTGGGGGAGAGGCGGTGATTGATGGGGTCCGCAAGGAAGTGAAGGCGCAGGGCGGGGAGGCGAAAGATGCAAAACACAAAACTCAAAATACAAAATTGCCGTGGAGCGGTTTCGTCCGCGAGCACAACGCGTGGATGCGGAATCGCGACACGCGCGAGGAGGTGCAACTTTCACGCGACGGTGTGAAGGACGACGCCTATCACGAGCCGGTGCTCGTCTCCCCCGATGGCGGGCGCGCAGTCGCGATGCGTGTGAAGCCTGAGCAGGAGCATCTCGTGCATTTCGTCGAGTCGTCGCCGAAGGACCGCGTGGAGCCGAAACTTCACTCTTATCAATACCTGAAGGCCGGTGATCGCATCCGCCACGAGCGGCCTGTGCTTTTCGACTTGGAAAAGCGCGCGCCCATTGCGGTAGACGCCGCGCTTTTTGCAACCCCGTGGGACATCTCCGACCTGCGCTGGCAGCCGGATTCATCTGAGTTCACTTTTCTCTACAATGAACGAGGGCATCACGTGCTCCGCATCGTCGGCGTGGATCGCGATGGCGCGGCGCGCACGCTCGTCGAGGAGAAGTCGGCGACCTTCGTGGACTACTCGCAGAAGACGTGGCACCGCTGGCTCGACGCGACCGGCGAATTGCTCTGGGCCAGCGAGCGCGACGGGTGGAATCACATCTGTCTCGGCAGCCGCCGACGGCAGGAGGCGGGCACTTCAGATGAACGCGGAACTCGGAGTGCGGAACATGCAGACAAAATTTGCCCCCCTCCCGCCGTCGGCGGCTACGAGATGACACCGATCACGCGCGGCGAGTGGGTCGTGCGCGGTGTCGTGCGTGTGGACGAGGAGAAGCGCCAGATCTGGATGCGCGTCGCGGGCGTGAAGCCGGAGCAGGATCCGTATTACGTCCACTTCGCGCGCGTGAATTTCGACGGCACCGGCTTCACACTGCTGACGGATGGCGACGGCACGCACGCTGCGCGAAAAGGAGACAGCGGCGACCTCGCGCTCTCGCCGAATGGCCGCTGGCTCGTGGACACGTATTCGCGCGTGGACATGCCGCCGGTGACCGAACTGCGCGATGTGGAGAGCGGCAAGCTCGCGTGCGTTCTGGAAAAGGCCGACGCCTCCGCGCTGAACGCCGCGGGCTGGACGACGCCGGAGCGGTTTGCTGCGAAGGGGCGTGACGGGAAGACGGACATCTTCGGCATAATCATCAGGCCGTCGAATTTCGATCCCGCGAAAAAATATCCGGTCATCGAGGAAATCTACGCGGGGCCGCACGGCTACTTCGTGCCGAAGGAATGGGGACGCCAGCAGCGCCAGCACGCGATCGCGGAACTTGGTTTCATCGTCGTGCAGATTGATGGCATGGGCACGAACTGGCGCTCGCGGGCATTTCACGATGTCGCGTGGCGGAATCTGAAGGACGCCGGTTTCCCTGATCGCATCGCATGGATGAAGGCCGCCGCCGCGACGCGCCCGTGGATGGATCTCACGCGCGTCGGCATCTACGGCGGCAGCGCGGGCGGGCAGAATGCGCTCGCGGGACTGCTGCACCACGGCGATTTCTACAAGGTCGGCGTCGCCGACTGCGGATGCCACGACAACCGCATGGATAAAATCTGGTGGAACGAGGCGTGGCTTGGCGAAGTTGGCCCGTGGTATGGGGAAAATTCAAATGTCACGCATGCAGCAAAACTCACCGGCAAGCTCATGCTCATCGTCGGCGAGATGGACCAAAATGTGGATCCTGCGAGCACGATGCAGGTCGTAAATGCGCTCGAAAAGGCGAACAAGGATTTTGATCTCGTCATCGTCACTGGCAGCAATCACGGCGCTGCGGAGAGCGCGTACGGCAGCAGGCGGCGCGCGGATTTCCTCGTGCGGCACCTGCTCGGCGTCGAGCCGCGTGCGCGGTGAAATCGCGGATTTACTCACCGTGGCGCGCGAATATCTTCGCCTCACGATGATCTTCTCAGGCGCAGCGCGAGCGAAGAAAATGAGCTCCCGCTGACCACGCACGCATGGATATTTTTCACACTCTCGGCTGGCAGGAAATTTTGCTTCGCCTCGGCAGCGCCACGCTCGTCGGTGCGGTGCTCGGGCTGAACCG
>JANXZI010000195.1 GCA_025355595.1 Spartobacteria bacterium | reverse complement strand
CACCGTGCCACCGAGGAATGCGTGCAGCCGCGCACGCCACGCAGGAGCGATGATGGGCGCGCGGTTTTCGTGGAGAAGACGAGGTGGTAGTGGAGCGAGAGATGAGTGGAGGGCATGGCGCGATGTTTCCAGCGCCCCATCCGGGGCGCATTGATTTTTTTCGACGATCCGGTGGCTTGCGCCGACCGGCTAATATCCGGTGCCCTTCCGGGGCAAACGGCGGATCGTCGGAACATGGAATGAAGCTTGCCCCGTCTTTCGAGAGCACGAGCAAGAGCACGACAAAGAGAATGGGTCACGCGCGGTTGAATCGTCACCCCATTTCAACTCCCCATGAAAACCTCCATCGCCCTCGCCTCACTCGTCGCGTCCATTTTCCTCCCGCTCGCACATGCGGACGAAGCGAAGAAGCTCGCCATCGGCCAGCAGGCGCCGGCATTTGCCATCAAGGACGCCAGCGGCAAGGAGATCGATCTCGCCGCGCTGACGGCACAAGGCCCGGTGCTCGTCCGGCTCACCTGCGGATGTCTCGGATGCAACAAGGAGCTGCCGTATTTCCAGGAACTGCACGCCGCCTACAAGGACAAGGGACTGACGAGCCTCGCCGTCTTCCGCGAGCCGGATGCGAAGGTGGAGGCTTATGTGAAGGAGAAAAAACTCAACATGCTCTACGCCGTGGACCCGAAGGGCGAGAGCTGGAAGGTGTTTGCGACCACGACCATGCCGAGCAATTTCCTGATCGAGAAAGGCGGACGCATCGCGGCGATTTCGACGGGCTGTGATACGAGCGGGTTGCTCGCCGCGCGGCTTTCGGAAAAGGCGGCCGCGCTGGTCGGCGCGGCGACGGTGGATGTGCGGGGCAAGGTGGACGCGGGGAAGGCAAAGTAGGCGGGTTTCCAACCCCGCGCGGGCAGGATGGCGCGAAGGCGGGGAATGGCGCGGAGCGAAAACCTTCCGAACTTTGCACCGTTCTCCACCTCCTCGCTGCGCTCGCCCGCGCGAGGTTGGAAACACTCGCCTCCATTGCCTACTTCGCTGTCCGGTAGGGAGCATAATATACGGGATTCCTGCCGACGAAAAACACGAAAAGCGCGAAAGGGATGGTCCGCTTTTCGTGGACAGCTCGTCTTCGCTGATTTCGCTTTCGCAAGCGCTGAACAATTCTTCCCACAGATTAGCGAAAGCCACAGATGGAAGATTTCACTCTGTAGCCCCTGCGAAAATAGGGAGGATGGGAGATATTCAACCACGGATGACACGGATGGCTCGGATGAGGTGAAGTCCGTCTGAAAACGATCCCGTGCAATCCGTCGTCAAAATTTCCGCGAAATCTTGCAACCCAGTATTTTCGCAGAGGTGTAAATCTGTGTTTTCTTTGATTCTGCGGGACACTCCTCCTCATTGGAACCGCAGTGGAATTGAAACAGCGGTTCCCTCACGACTGGTAAAACCGGCCCATTTTTTCGAGGATCGTTGCGCGGAGTTCCTCCCCGTTCACGGGGCCGTTGTGCCGCAAGAGGGTCTCGTCGTTCGAGCCGACGAGGATGGTATGCGGGAGCGGGCCCGGCCATGCGGGATCAAGAGCTTTTACGAGGGCGTTCGCGTCGGCTTCCTTGAAGATGTTGCTGTTCGTCGTGCGGCCCTCGGCTTTGAGCGAGGGTTTCAATTTGTCGAGCAAGCCGATACCACGCTTTTCAAGGAATGCCTTCACTTTCGCGGAATCCTCTGGGCCAGTCGGTGCTGATGGTGATGAACTCGAAGTCCCGGAGTCCGAAGTTGCGGGCCGTGGTGACAAGTTCCGGGAATTCCGTGACACACTGACCGCAGGTCGACCATACGTTGAACAGCCGCATCTTATTTGTGCCATTCTTACGCAATTTTGCGACTCTCGCGCCATCAATTTGTTCAACATTAACGGGCGTTTTGTCCCACTGCTCAACCTTTTTTCGACCAAGTGATTATTCATCATACACTTAGTCGAACAGCCGTTTGGCTGGTGATTGCGACTGGATCGGCTTTCATGCGAGGAGAGCCTCGACTGCAGGGCGGGCATCTTGGCTTGTCACGGTTGCCGGATCAGCGAGACGACGAGTCGTCAAACTGGCATTTGCAGCGCGGCTTCCGATCGGCATCGAATGACTTGCGGCGTGGCGAGGCACCCGAAGGCCTTCGCGATCGCTGCGTATCACCATCGTAGGGGTAGGGAAAATTGAATCCCTCCTCCGCGGCATACTTCTTCATGTCATCGAAGCCGTCGTTGTATTTCGAGTAGCCTAACCCATCTGGGCTGAGGCCATCAGGGTTGTTAAGATTGACGGCCCCGAGCGGGAACTGCCCAGTCGGCATGTCGCCGACGAGCTGCTTGATCCGAGCATCGGCACCGTGCGAATCGGGGCAGCGGTTGGAAAGGAAAGCGATCAGCAGGACCTTGGCAGAACTGTATTCGGCATGTGCCGTTTATCGTCAATTCCGCACAGCCGAAATCCGTGCTGCTTCTCCGAGCTTCAATTCATGGGATGTCGTCCGGATGCACTTTGGGAATTTGCTTTTCGGCGTCTTTCGGGTTCTAGGCTTGAGTCAGGGGTAGATGCGGAAAGCACGATCGGCGCAAGGAGAAGCAGGAGTTCATGGGAGCCTGGGTTTGGTTTGCTGTGCGGATGGGTGAGTGAGTGGAGAAGAGCGGCTTTGTTTTGCAATGGATGATAGACGAATGGGACAGGCAAGGACGAACCGGGACTCGATTTACAAGTGGATTCTGATGCGGCGGGTGTCGCTCTGTGCGTTACAATTGCTTCAAGTTTATTGTCCTCTCTGGAAAGAGACCGTATGAGTGAACAGGACTCTTGGTTTGGTTGGTTCTTAGTCCGCGTTGTGGGTTGTGGGTTAGTCCGCCGGAGGTATGACCAGTCTTCTCTTGGGCGCTCAGACGGGCTGACCGCCCTTTTTCCCTACACCTTTCACGACTCAGAAAATCCTCTCCATGCTCGCCCGCTCCGCCGGCTTCATGTTATCTGTCCCCATTTGCCTGTTTTTCATGCTCATTCCGATGACTGGTCGGGCGCTCGATCCATACCGACAGCAGCGCCAGGTCCGCCGGCGTAACCCCGCTGATGCGTGCCGCTTGGCCGAGGGTGGCTGGCTGGATCGAGGCAAGTTTGTGCTGCGCTTCGACTCGCAGGCCGCGGATGGACCGGAAGTCCATGCCGGTTGGAATGCGCTTGTCCTCCTGGCGCTTCAGACGATCTATCGCGATCTGCTGCCGGGAGATGTAGCCGGCGTACTTTAGATCAATTTCCAATGCCTCCCAAAGCTCATCTCCGTGCCCGGCGCGGACGCCTTGCGGGAGATCCACGGCAAAATTCTCGGGTCGTTTCAACCAAGCGGCAATCTTCAAGCCGTTGTGAAAGGTGGCCTGAGCATGGCGTGTGAGACGTTCGAGTGCAGCGAGCTTGGCAGTCGTCTTCTCGCTGCGCTCGGTGTCCACCAGCCCAAGCTCCCGCCCGATGGGTGTGAGGCGGAAGTCGGCATTATCGTGGCGGAGGAGCAAGCGGTGTTCGGCCCGGCTTGTGAACATGCGGTAGGGTTCTGGCGTGCCTTTGGTCACGAGGTCATCCACGAGAACGCCGAGATAGGCGTCGGCGCGGCTCAGGATCAAGGGTGCCTTGCCTTGCAGTTTCAAGGCCGCATTTGCTCCTGCGAGGAGTCCCTGCCCTGCGGCTTCCTCGTACCCGGACGTTCCGTTGATTTGTCCTGCAAGGTAAAGGTTTGGGACGAGCTTGGTTTCGAGGGTGTGCCGGAGTTGGGTTGGCGGGCAGTAGTCATATTCGACTGCATAGCCGGGGCGCATCAACTCGGCGCTTTCCAGCCCGGGCACGGTGCGGATGAATGCGTATTGGACGTCGAGCGGAAGCGAAGTAGAGACGCCATTCACATAGTACTCGAGAGTGTGTCGGCCTTCGGGCTCGAGGAAAAGCTGATGTCGCTCCTTGTCGGCGAATTTCACGACCTTGTCTTCGATGGATGGACAGTACCGCGGGCCGGTTCCTTCGATTTTTCCTGCGTAGAGCGGTGACTTGTCGAGGTTG
>JANXZI010000172.1 GCA_025355595.1 Spartobacteria bacterium | reverse complement strand
GTCACCCGCCGCCCGCCCGCCATCAAAGCGCTCTACGTCCAAAAACCACAACCCGTGGGGTAGCTTGAGTCAAGCAGCCAGCCAGATAGGATTTTGAATTCTCCGATGAATGGAATCCCTCCGCCGGCTGCACTTCACTTCGCGAATATGAGCACGCGAACTGCAGAAGGAGGGCGATGAAGACGGATATTTTCATGGGCGCGCAGGCTGGCGTGCGCGAACTCACGAGGCAATCGCTGTAACGGAATCCGCGCGCCGCCCGGGGCGTTCAGACGCGTGCGCCTGCACTTATTCGCGTGCGATTCCGCCATGTGCGACTATTTCTCCCGCGCCATTCATCCGACGAACACCCTTGAAACCCTTCCGCACACTCGCTGAGACCCACACTCCGGACGGCTCGCGATTCACGCTGCACGAGCACGACGGCGACTATTTTCTGAAGCTCAACGGGCGGCAGCTCATGAGCACCACCTCGACGACTTCCGAGCTGATGCTCGCCGAGTTGCCCTGCCGCAGGCTGCGCGGGCGGGCCAATGCGAGTGTGCTCATCGGCGGCCTCGGCCTCGGTTACAGCCTCCAGCGCGTGCTCGAAATCGTCGGCCCGGACGCGACTGTCCACGTCGCGGAACTGCTCCCCGAAGTCGCCGCGTGGAATCGCGAATTCCTCGGCCATGTGAATGGCAAGCTGCTCGACGATCCGCGGGTGAAAGTGATCGTCCAGGATGTCTTCGACGTGCTGCTCAACGCTCCGAAGCCGAGCTACGATGCCATCCTGCTCGACGTGGACAACGGCCCCACGTCGTTCGTGCAAAAAAAGAATTCGCGCATCTACGGCAGCCGCGGCTTCGGCCTCATCGCGCGCTCGCTGAGGCCGGAGGGCGAGGTCGCATTCTGGTCCGCCTGCCCTGAGCCGGGCTTCATCATGAGCCTGCAGCGGCATGGATTCAAAGCCACGTCATATCCCGCGAAGGCGCACGAGCGGGCGAAGCGGGCCGCGCACATGATCTACGTCGCCGAGGTCGCGCCGATCGCTCCGCCGAGTGACGAGCCGCCCGCGCCGAAGATCCATGTGAAGCCGTGGCGGAATCTCCCGCGCCGGCGCTGAGCGCTGGGAGCGGCGACTTCTGAGCGGCCCCGCCACCAGGATCGGGAGAATGGAGTTCATCATGCGAATCCATCACCGCTCATCCCATCTCGCACCAATAATGTGACTACGAAGGGCGCGAAGAACTCGAAGGGATTCCAAGTCCACTCTGCTTTGCGCTCTTCGCGCTCTTTGTAGTCACCTCCATTTGTCCGGTAATTCTGAAAGATGGTATCACCTGGGAGAACAAGGCGGGACAATCCGCTTGGCGGCTCAGATCAGCGGCGCTTTTCCAAAGCTCAGGCGCGCGTCGCGCACGATCGCCTCGCAGCGCGCGTAGTCGGGCGAGCAGCGATCGGTGGAGTAAATCGGGAAGAGCTTTTTGAATTCTTCGGGCGTGCCGTCGTGGATCGTCACGGTGTTCGCGCCGGCCATGAGGCCCGCGAGCTGGCCGCCTTTTTTCCCGCGCTCGAGGCAGCTCGTGGTGGGCATGAGGCGCGTGGGATACAGGATGCGCATGAGGGCCATCTGGTTCAGCGCGATGTCCACGTCGCCCATCGGCTCGTCGCGGTAGCCGCACATTTCGCCGGGGATGAAGACGGTGCAGCTCATCATCGTGAGGTCGAGCCGGCCGAGGAGGATCAGGTCGTCGAGCACGTCGTCGAGCGATTGGCCGGGCATGCCGGTGATGTTGCCGGTGCCAGTCTTGAAGCCGACCTCGATGAGATCCCGCAGGCATGCGAGGCGCTGCGCGAGCGAGTCGCCGGGCTTCCACATTTCGTAGAGCGACGGGCTGGAGGTTTCAAATTTCAGATTGTACCGCTCCGCGCCGGCCTCGCGCAGCCGCACGTACTGCGCGTGGCTGAGGTTGCCGAGCGAGAGGATGAGTTCGAGGTCGGGGAAGCGGCGCTTGATTTCCGTGACGCACTTCGCGACGTAGCCGACGAAGTTATCCGAATCATTTTCGCCGGACTGAAGCACGAGCACGCGGCGTCCGAGCGCGTGGAGAAATTCGACGCGCTCCATCAGCAACTCGTGTTTGATCACGTAGCGCTTCAGCTTTGTCTCCTTCGCCATGCTGCAATAGTTGCAGCTCTGCTGGCAGACATTCGAGAGCTCGATGACGCTGCGCGTCTCCACCTCCCGCGCCGGCCACACGGCATCGCGGGCCGCGCGTGCGAGGGAAAAAAGCTCCTCCTGTTCCGTCCCGCGCGCCAGCAGCGCGCCGCGCAGCGTCTCCCGGGATCGGTCGCCGGAAGCGAGCGCTTCCACCGGGGAATTCTTCCGTTGAGGGGCAACCAGTGCGGACACCCCGGCATCCATGGCAGAGGCACGCGGCCTCGGCAAGGCCGCCGGTGCATCGGCGGTGTCCTGTTTAGGAGTTGGGAGTTAGGAGTTAGATGTTAAATGTTAAATGTTGAAGCATCGGGCGGCGTGCTTCCGAGGGAGCTTCGTAGGCTTGGGCAACAACATTTAACATCGAACATTGAACTTCTAAACAGGAGGTAGCCGGATGCGGGAAAGGGCGTCAGCGTTTTCAACACCCGCCGGCCGCGCGCTCAACTGACCTGCTCGCCGAAGACGTAGCGCGTGAGGTGCTCGATGGTCGCGGTCTGCGCGGAGATGATCCACTTCACGAGATCTCCGATGGAAAGGATGCCGCTGAGTTCGCCATCCTCAACGACGGGCAGGTGGCGCACGCGCTGCTCGGTCATGATTTCCATGCACTCGTTCACCGTGGCGCCGGGGCC
>JANXZI010000156.1 GCA_025355595.1 Spartobacteria bacterium | reverse complement strand
AAGACCAGTTCAACCTCGGCCTCGACCCCGAGCGCGCCCGCGAGTTCCACGACGAAACCCTCCCGCAGGAAGGCGCCAAGACCGCGCACTTCTGCAGCATGTGCGGCCCGCACTTCTGCTCGATGAAGATCACCGAAGACGTCCGCAAATACGCCGCCGAACAGGCGATCTCCGAGGACGAGGCCTTGCAGAAAGGCATGGAGGAGAAGTCGAAGGAGTTCGTGGAAAATGGCGCGGAGGTTTACGCGAAGGCGTGAGTCGGGTAGAACATCTGACATTGTGATAGACCAACCGGACAAAGACGTTTCTGCTGCTCCGTTCAGGCCGACGGCCATCAGCCTGTTTGCCGGTGCTGGCGGGTGTTCCCTCGGTTTCGGTCAGGCGGGTTACGACGTTCGGTTTGCCACCGACCTTGATGCGGACGCGGTGGAGTCCTATCGCCGCAATTTCCCCGGAACTCCGTGCGAGGCGGCGGACATCCGCCAACTCACCGCCGATGCTGTGCTTCAACGCATCGGGCTGAGTCCCGGCGAACTCGACATGCTGCTGGGCGGCCCGCCCTGCCAAGGTTTCAGCAGCGCGGGCGTGAAGGCGGGCGATGACCCGCGCAATTCGCTGTTGAGCCATTACGTCCGGCTGCTCGAAGGCATCCGCCCGAAGTGGTTCGTGATGGAAAACGTCGAGGGACTTCTGACCAGCGGCGGCGGCTTGCATGTGCGCGACACAGTGGCGGCGTTTCTGGAGGCGGGTTACTCGCTGAACGTGGAGAAGGTTTATGCGCAAGGCTACGGCATTCCGCAGCGGCGCAAGCGCGTGCTCATCATCGGGAACAGGCTCGGTCACGATTTTTTGTTTCCCGAACCGGTGACGCGCTTTTCGGGCAGCATTTTTCGCAAAGGAGCAATCACCTTCGCGACCGCCGTGGGCGACCTGCCGCCTGCCGCAACGGAAGCCGGCGAACCACTGGCATTTCGCGAGCCGCCTCAGAACGAGTTGCAAGCCTACCTGCGCGGCGAAGCCAGAACTGTGACTGACCATTACGCGGTTGTGCTGTCAGAGATTCAGCTTGAGCGCGTGCGAGGATTGCAGCCCGGCCAGACGATGAAGGATTTGCCGGAGCACTTGCAGCACGAGTCGTTTCGCCGTCGCGCCTTCCGTCGCGTCATGGACGGAACGCCGGTCGAGAAACGCGGTGGTGCGCCGTCCGGCTTGAAGCGGTTGTTCGCCAGCGAACCGAGTCTGACCATCACCAGTGCAGCGACGCGCGAGTTTGTGCATCCCACGGAAGACCGCTTGCTCACGCTGCGTGAGTGTGCGCGGTTACAGACGTTTCCCGATTCGTTCGAGTTCGCAGGCAGCGCGGCCAGCCGCATTCAGCAAGTCGGCAACGCTATTCCGCCGATGCTTGCGCGAGCTGTCGCGGAGCACATTGCGCGGGAGTTTGGATTCACCGCGCGATACAGCGGCAACGGTCATCCGTCGCTTCGCTTTTGCCTCACGCGTTCCGAGGGGATGAGTCCAGCGTTGGCACAAACCGAAGCGTTGTTGAATGAATTGGTGGGCAAGAAGGATGAACAACTCGTGCTGCTGGAGCAGTCGAGGGAATGACCATGCCGATACCCGCCGAAATTAAGAAGTCGTTCAGCGCTGCGCGCATCCTCGGTAACGGCGACGACCGGGTGACACTTTCCGAGAACGAGTTGTTCTGCCTGCTATCTCAGTGCTGTGGCGACCTCGGGCTTGCCGCCGGAATCTCGAAACTGCCTGCGCTTTCGTCTCCGCCGCCGAACAACGACTACTACCGTCTTCCGTTGGCGTGGTTTCAGACTCCGCAAGTTGGTTGTCCGTCCGCTACAGCGCTTGTCGAAAGCCTTGCCGCCTGTGTCGCGCACGAAGCCGACTTCCGTCTCTACTTTGAAAATCTGGCGACGCTTCACAAGCGACGGGTCAAATATCAGCGCATCCTTTCTTGCCAGCCAAAGCCAACGATGAACCAGATTGGCCCGCGCAGCCTTTTGGAATTCGGCGGAGTTAACGATGCCTTGCTGGCGTCGTGGCTCGTCTGGCGCAAATGGATTTTCGACGTGGACAATCGCGCGGCGCAGGAGACGGGTTATCTATTCGAGCCGGTGCTGGCGAGTTGTCTCGGCGGCGAAGCCGTCGGCTCGAAGAACTCCCCCGTCAAACGCCTGAACGAACGCGGCGAACCGACTGGCGATGGTCGCCAGATAGATTGTTACGATGGCGAGAGCCAGCTTGCTTATGAATTCAAACTGCGCGTCACCATTGCCGCCAGCGGCCAAGGCCGTTTTGGCGAGGAGCTTTCCTTTCCGCGTGAAGCTCGAGCTGCGGGACTGACGCCCGTGCTGATCGTTCTTGACCCAACGCCTTCGCCCCGGCTCGTCGAACTGATCGCCGCGTTCAATGTGTGCCAAGGCAAACATTACGTTGGCGCGAATGCGTGGGCGCACATGGATTCCAAGGCAGGCAAGACGATGGCTGTTTTCCTCGAACGCTACATCCGCCCGCCGCTCACTGAGATGGCGAAGCATGAGGATGCTTGGCCGGAGACAATCCAGCTTTCATGGACGCGAGAGGAGATTCACGTTCAAGGAGCGAAAGCAGAGATTCGTATTTCCCGAAAGAACTGTTGTAATCCGAAAGACGATCCACGCGCACCCGCCTCCTCGCCCTCCTCGTCCTTGTCGGAACCACCTTCGCGCAGACGGCGACACCGCCGATCGCTTCACCCACTTCCGCCCATGCGACGGTGGAGGTGTGGCCGGAGGGGACGATGCCGGGGAAGGGGGCGAATGCACCCGAGGCGGAAGTGCCGAGGAATGACGGCTTTCACCGCATCACCAATGTCAGCCGGCCCACGTTGACGCTGTTTCTGGCGCCGCGGAAAGCGGGCGCGGCGGCGGTGCCGGCCATGATCGTCTGTCCCGGCGGCGCGTATTCCTACACGGTGATCGACAAGGAGGGCACCGAGATCGCGGCGTGGTTGAACTCCGCCGGGATCAGCGCGCTGGTGCTGAAGTATCGCACGCCCAACAACCGCGCCGGGGCGCTGCAGGATGCGCAGCGTTCGCTGAGCCTCGCGCGGGAGCGGGCGGCGGAATGGAACATCGATCCGCAGCGGCTCGGCATCATCGGCTTTTCCGCCGGCGGCAATCTCGCGGCGAAGGCGAGCGCGCCGCTGGAGGAGCGGAGCTATCCCGCCAGCGATACGATCGATCGGCAAAGCTGCCGGCCGGACTTTGCCGTGCTCGTTTACCCGGCTTACCTCGACGACAAAGCGGGCCACACCGCGTCCGATCTTTAATCTCAAGGCGAAGATTCCGCCGACGCTCATCGTCCACAGCGAGGACGACAAGACGCACGTGATCGGCAGCAAGGTCTATCACGCCGCGCTCGACGAGGCGAAGGTGGCGCATGAATTCAAGCTCTACCCCACCGGCGGCCACGGCTATGGCCTGCATTGCAAAGGCGACGCCCGCGCCTGGCCGGACGACACGCTGAAGTGGCTGCAGAAAGTCGTGCCGGGCTTCGGAAAGTGAGATCCATGAGCACTGCTTGCGGGATCATACGGCCCTTCGACTCTCTTGTGCCGCTGGCTCCCACGGGGGAGTCCGGCGTCACACCCGCACTTTGACGACGACCTTCCGAACTTCGCAGGGACCGTCGAGTTCGAGGCAGGGCGCGTGGGCGTCTTCGGGATAGAAAATCGTGAACTCGCTGGCTCGCATTCTTAGTGGCGTCGCGTTGGTTGGCGCGGCGAATAGGGCATAGTCTTTCTCGCTGTCGTAGGACTTCGTCTCGGCGAGGCCGGCGAGCGGCGTCCAGAGCAGCGTTTCCCGACCGGATTGGACAAACTGGATATCAATGTAGTTCCGGTGCGCCTCGAATTTGGCTTCGGCGAGCGGTTTCGTCGTGTAGGTCTGCACGAGCGCGAAGCAATCATCGCCGGCGATGTCGTGGCGTCCGAGTGGCTGGTCGGCGGGGAGGTTGCGGAGGTATGCAAATGCCGCGGCGAATCGTGGTGCGAGCGAGGTGTAGCGGCTG
>JANXZI010000144.1 GCA_025355595.1 Spartobacteria bacterium | reverse complement strand
CAGCCGCTCAGGCAAAGAGCGCCGCGAGATCCACGCGCACTCCGGAAAGTGCGACACACTCCAGCACCGCCGGCGGCGCGACCATCGTGCGCTCCGCATAGCCCGTTGCTTCGGGCTTGCGATACACTTCGGCGCATTTTTCCTCCGGGCAAACGATCCAGTATTCTTTCACACCGGCCTCGGCGTAAATCTGGGCCTTCACGCGGTCAATTTCGATGGAAGACACCGCAACTTCGACGACGAGTTCCGCAGTCGTCGCGTGGGCGTGGCGGTATTTCTCCTCCGGGCCGCGCATGACGATCACATCCGGCTCTGGCTCGCTGTCCGCCGTCGTAATGGGCTCGTCCGTGCATACAAGGAACTCCGGTGAAATCTGCGCCTCAAGGATTCTGCGCAGGCGTTTTAGAAAAAACTGATGCGTGGGTGGCTTGGACATTTTTTCAATGATAGTGCCGCGCAGCAATTCGGTCCGCTGCCCCTCGGTGAGGCGCTGGTAGTCCGCGACGGAAAATCGTTTTGCACGCTGGCGGATGGCGGGCACTTCGAGCAGGGCGGTCATGAGTGCAGACTACCACTGGCGATTGCGAAGGCAAGCCGCCCCCATTCACACCGCGCCCCTTCGATGTTTGGAGTTAAATGTTCGATGTTAGAAGTTGAGCCCCGCGCAGCGGCTCCGCCATGTCACGACGCACGTCCCGATTCGCCCCGCGCCTGCGGCGGGCTCAACTTCTAACATCGAACGTTTAACTTTTAACTCCCAAACCGGGATGCGAAGACTGCGCGCCCTCCCCGGAATTTTCACCCGACAAAACCCCATGCGCCACGAACCGCTCGACCCGAAGCTCTTCACCGAAAACCGCTCGCGCCTCGCGAAGCTGCTGCCGCCGAAATCCGTCGCGGTGCTGAATGCGAACGACATCCTGCCGACGAATGCCGACGGCTCGCTGCTCATGCGCGCGAATAGCGACCTCTTCTACCTCACCGGCGTCGAGCAGGAGGAGACGCTGCTCGTCATTTTCCCCGATGCCGACGACGAAAAGCTGCGCGAGGTGCTCTTCGTCCGCGAGCCGAACGCGCAGAACGAACTCTGGGAGGGCCACAAGCTCACGAAGGACGAGGCGCAGAAGCTCACGGGCATCCGGGCCGTGAAGTGGACACAGGATTTCTGGTCCGTGTTCCGCCGGCTCGCGTGCGAGGCGGAGCACGTTTTCCTGAACACGAACGAGCACAAGCGCGCCGCCGACGAGGTGGAGACGCGCGATGATCGCTTCATCCGCGACGTGCGGGAGCGCTTCCCCGTGCACGACCTGCGCCGCCTCGCGCCGCTGCTGCATTCGCTGCGGCTCGTGAAAAGTGCGCGCGAAACCGAAGCCATCTCGCGGGCGTGCCAGCTCACGGAAAAGGGGTTCCGCCGCGTGCTGAAGTTCACGAAGCCCGGCCGGACGGAGACCGACGTGGAGGCGGAGTTTGCGCACGAGTTCATCCGCGGACGCGGGCGCTTCGCGTATGAGCCCATCGTCGCCGGCGGGAAAAATGCTTGCTGCCTGCACTACCAGGAAAATTCCGCCGAACTGAAAGCCGGCCAGCTCCTGCTGCTCGACGTGGGCGCATCCTGCGCGAACTACAACTCTGACATGACGCGCACGATTCCCGTGAGCGGAAAATTTTCCCGCCGCCAGCGGCAAATCTACCACGCCGTCCTCCGCGTCCTGCACGCGAGCACGAACTCGCTGCGCCCCGGCCTGCTCCCGAAATCATGGCAGAAGGAAGCCGAGGCGCACATGACCGAGGAATTGCTCGAACTCGGCCTGCTGAAACCGCGCGACGTGAAGAAGCAGCCCGCCGACAGCGACACGCCCGCGGTAAAGAAGTATTTCATGCACGGCCTCGGCCACCCCATCGGCCTCGACGTGCATGACGTCGGCGACACCACGAAGCCCATGCAGTCCGGCTGGGTGATGACCGTCGAGCCCGGCATCTACATCCCCGAGGAAAATCTCGCCGTGCGCTTGGAAAACACCGTCGTTGTGACTGACGGCGAGCCGATCAATCTGATGGCCGACATTCCGATCGAGGCCGACGAGATTGAAGAACTGATGACGAAGTAGTTTTCCGGATCAAATCCCGTCTTGCGATACACGGGGCCCAGGCGGGACGTTTATTCGTGAGGTAAACCCCAGGGCAATTTCAGGTTCTGGCAACAACTGAAATTGACGCTCACTTCAAAAACTTTACACTGCGCTTATGAAAACTCTCTCCGTCACTGAAGGCCGTCAGAACCTCGGGGCGTGGCTCAAACGTGCATTGCACGGTGAGGACGTGGGATTCATGGTGGATGGCCGGGTGGTCGCGCTGCGCCCGGTGGGAGTTCACTCCGAGGATTATGTCCTGCACGAATATGGCGTGAGCGAGAAGCAGGCCGAGCGGGCCTTCCAATCCGTCAAGGCCGAGGTGCGCAGGGCCCGGGCAGCGGGCAAGACAAAGCCGTTCACCGGCAAGCTGTGAGGATTGATCTCCATCCGCGTCTGCTAAAGCGCGTCGGCAAACTGAGCGCCGCTGAACGGGCACAAGTTTCAGAGTCACTCCGCGCGCTGGCCGATGGCTTCGGAAGTCCCCACGTGCATGCGGGCCTTGGAATCCGGCGGCTGCGAAAGGATTTGTTCGGGTGCCGTGCGGGGCTGCACTGGCGGGTCGTGTTCTTCGCGGAAAAAGGTGTACTCACGGCCTATGACGTGATGACACACGACGACATCAAAGCCTGGCTGCGGAATATCTGAGCGCGCGGTCGGCCTTCAAGCTGACACCTTCGCGGCTTCCTCCGCGATGATCTGCAATCCTTCGCGGACGACGTGAGCGGGCTGCGAGAAATTCAGCCGCAGGCATTCGCGGGAGTGCGGCCAGTCTTCGCGCAGGCCGAAGAAGAAATATTCGCCGGGGACGACGAGGACTTTGCGCGCCTTGAGTCGTTCGTAGAGTTCGCGCGTGGGGATGCGGAGGCCGCGCAGCCAGAGCCAGTGGAAGAACGCGCCCTCACTCGCGTGCAGCGCCCAGTCCACTTGGGCGGCGTCGAAGAACTCGCGCGTCCACGCGGCGGCGGCGCGGCTTTTCTCCTCGTAAAATGGACGCAGGATGCGCGGGCCGAACTCGAGAATCTCGCCGTTCTCGACCCACGGCAGCGCGAGCTGCTGGCCCACGTTGCCGTTCGCGAGGCCGACGATGGCGGTCATCGCGGCCATCGCGGACGCGACTTTTTCGGGCGCGACGACGATGGCCGTGCGCGTGCCGGGCAGCCCGAGCTTCGACAGGCTGAGCGTGAGGATGACGTGCGGCGCCCAGTGCGGCTGCGCGCCGGTGAAGATCACATTTGGAAACGGCGAGCCGTAGGCGTTGTCGAGGATGAGCGGGATGCCATGCTGCGCGGCGAGCGCGGAGAGGCGCGCGACCTCGTCGTCGGTGAGGACGTTGCCGGTCGGATTCGTCGGGCGCGAGACGGCGATGCACGCGATGTCCTCGCCGCGCAGCGCGTCCTCCACAGCGGCGAAATCAATCGTGTATTTGAAAATGCGCGCGCCCTCGCCCTGCGGCCACGTGATGTGCGGACGGCACGCGACGAACAGCCCGTCCTCGATGCCCTGGTCCGCGTAGCCGATGTATTCCGGCGCGAGCGGGAGCAGCACCTTGCGGCGGCGTCCGCCCTCGAAGCGGCCCGCGAGCAGATTGAAAAGATAGAAAAATGCGCTCTGTCCGCCATTCGTGATGGCGAGATTCTGCGGCCCGATGTCCCAGCCGAACGTGCGTTTCAGTAACGATGCGAGCGCGGCGAGGAAGCGCGGATTACCCTTCGGCGGATCGTAGTTGCCGAGCATCCGATCGAGCGCGGGACCATCCGCGACGAGTTCGCGCATCCGCTCACGGACTATCTTTTGCATCTCCGGCACCGCCGCGGGATTGCCGCCGCCGAGCATCCGCATGTCCGGCTCGGTCGTCATCGCGCGCCCGAGATCGTCCATCAGCTCGAGGATGCCGCTGCGGCCCGTGAGCTTTTGCCCGGCGATGGAAAATGGGAAGTCGTGAGTGTTCATTCGGCACGCGGTCCTTTTCCGGCCCGCAGGCTCGCAGTGTTCCGGCAAACGCGCCGGCTGTCAGCACTGCACTGTCCCGTTCACTTCAGCGTGCGCAGATACGCGAAGAGATCACTCGCCTGTTCGGGTGTCATGCCGTCGAGCAGGCCCTCGGGCATGAGCGAGCGGCGCAGGTATTTTGCGGAGCGGATTTCGCTTTTTGGGATGCGCCGGTCTTCCGCGCCGGGCATGCGGACGACGACTGCGGCGTTGTCCTCGCTCACGAAAAGCGCGTCCACGAGGTCGCCACCTTTCAGCTCGATGCGGTAGATGCGGTAGCCGTTTTCCATCGCGGCATTCGGCTGGATGATGTTGCGCAAAATCGCCTCGGTGCCCATTGCGCCGACGCCACTGAGGTTTGGCCCGATGTTGCCGCCGGTCGTGCCCATGAGGTGGCAGGCCTGGCAGAGCATGGCGACCGTTTTGCCTTTCTCGGGGTCGCCGGGTTTCTCGGCGAGCGTGCGGAATTTTGAATACTTTGCGTCGAGCGCCGCGGCCTCGTCGCCCGTGAGGATCGGCGGGTAGTCGCTCGTCTTGATGACCTTCGCGCCAGCCTGCAATTTGCCCCAGCCGTCAGACACGGAGGCGAAGACGAGCCCTTCGTAGCCGCCGACGGAAGGAGGCGGGCTCACTTTCGATGGCAGGTCCGACTTGCTGGCACCGCCCGATGGAAGTGCCTGCCTGCTTCCGTCGGCAGCTACGGAACGATCGCTCGCGGCGCGAATCTCATCCGCCGTACGCTCGCGATTCCACAGTCGCACTTCGCTCAGCGCGCCGCGCGTGCCGCCGTTCGCCGAAGTCCACGCGAGGCGGACGTTCTCGATTTTGTGCGGCGCGGGCTTGGTGCCGGTCGCGTTGAGTTCGCCGTCCATGTAGATTTTCCAAATGCCCTTCGCATCGCGCGTGGCGGCGATGTGGGTCCAGAGGCCGGGCGTGACCGGCTTTTTCGCCACGGCCACGTCGCCGAGCGGCGGGAATACATAGATGCGCGGGGTCTCGCCGAAGAAGTTGAAATCGAGCTGGCCCGGTGCTCCGACGATGCCGTCGGCGTTGCTGGTTTTGCGCTTCTCGGGATCGAGCCGCACCCATGCCTCGATGGTGCAGGCACCTTCGAGCGTCACCTCCGTCTGCGTCCACGCGGCCTCGCTGCCGTCGAGCGCGAGCACGGGGCGGAAAAGTGCGCCGAGCTTGTCCGTGAGTTTTGCGAGCGCGGGATCGTTTGCGCCGAGCACGGCTTGCAGTCGGTCGAGGATGGAGGCGTCGAGATCGGCGGTGGCGAGCCTGCCGTCATTCAGCGCGGCGAGGATGGCGGCGGCGCCGGGCTTCGTTGCGGAGAGCCGCTCCAGGGCCGTGCGCCGCTGCGAAGGTGTGAGCTTCGCATACAGCGCGACGACGCGCGCGGGTGCATCCGCGGATTTCGAGCTGGCGAGCGCGGCGAGCGCCTCGTCGCGGAGCAGCGCATCCGGCGAGGACTCGGCGAGTTTCGCAAAAAGCTCGGTCTGCGTGCTGCCGATTTCCCCGAGTGCGCGGAGCGCCGTGGCGGATTGCGGCCCGCCCTGCGCGAGCGCGACGAGCGCCGGCTCGGCCCCGCGCAGTGCAAAGCCCGAGGCGAGACGCACGCCGAGTTCGATGCCGCCGGCATCCTTGCCCGTGAGCAGCGCGGTTGCGGCGTCGGTGAGGAATGGTGTGATCTTTTTCGCATCGAGCCGCGTCTTCACGGCGAGGAGCGATTCGAGTGCCGCGCCGCGCGTCGTCGCATTGGAAAGGATCGCGCGTAGTGCTTCGCCGACGCCGGGCTCGTCGGGGAATTGAGCGAGCCGCAACACTTCCTCCTGCCCCGGCGGACGCTGGAGTTGCGGCAGCAGCTTCGCCACCCGCGTTGCGCTGGCCTTCGGCTCCAGCGCGAGCGAGGCGAGCAGGCGGGCTTCGACTGTGA
>JANXZI010000111.1 GCA_025355595.1 Spartobacteria bacterium | reverse complement strand
TCGGCGCGCGCCTCGGCAGCGGGCGCCAGTGGCTCCCTTGGATTCACGCCGAGGATCTCGCAAACCTGCTAATCTACGCCGTGGAAAATCTCGATGTGCGCGGCGCGCTGAACGCCACCGCACCGTGGCCCGTGCGCAATGCGGAATTCACCGCCGCGCTCGCACGATCGTTGCGTCGTCCCGCATTTCTCGCCGTGCCGGCATTCGTCCTCCGGCTGCTGCTCCGCGAATTTTCGCGCGAACTCCTCGGCAGCAAGCGCGTGCTCCCCGCCGTCGCGGCCGCGCACGGCTTCGGCTTTCGCTTCCCCGAACTCGCCCCGGCGCTCGCGGACATCGTGGCGTGACTTTCGAGCCGCGCGAAAATGCTTCGCACTCCGCCGTGCTTCCGCTGACTCTGCGCGGATGGCCGTGCCCCAAAACACCATCGCGATCGTCTTCGATTACGACCAGACGCTCTCGCCAAACTACATGCAGGACGAGGTGCTCTTCCCATCGTTCGGCATTGACCCTCCGAAATTCTGGCAGCGCTGCCACGCGCTTGTCCGCGACGAGGGCTATGACAATGAACTCGCGTACCTCAAGGCGCTGCTCGACTGCCTCGGCATGGATCGCCCGACGAACAAACAACTCCGCGACCTCGGCGCGGGGCTGAAATTTTACCCCGGCCTCCCGGAGATGTTCGAGGAGTTCAAGACGGGCCTGCTGCGCCCGGAGCACGAGATGCTCGGCATCAAGGTCGAGCACTACATCATCAGCAGCGGCATCAAATCCCTGCTCGAAGGCTCGCGCCTCGCGCCGCATGTGCGCGCAATGTTTGCCTGCGAATTTGCGGAGGATTCCGGCGGGCGCATTGCCTTCCCGAAGCGCGTCATCAGCCACACGCAGAAGACGCAGTTTCTCTTCCGCATCAACAAGGGGATGCTCGATCACTCGCAGGATGTGAACGACCACATGCCGCCCGATCTGCGGCCCGTGCCGTTCGAGCACATGATCTATATCGGTGACGGGCCGACGGATGTGCCGTGCTTCACCGTCGTTCGCCAGCATGGCGGCCACGCCATCGCCGTGTACAATCCGGATGACAAATCGCGGACGAGCTTCCGCAAATGCTACCAACTCGTCGGCACCGCGGATCGCGTGCGCCACATCGCGCCCGCCGACTACCGCCCCGGCAGCCACCTCCGCCTGCTCATCGAGCAGATGGTCAGCGAGACCGCCGACAAGATCCTCACCCGGCGCCAGCGCGACGTGGAGGAGAACACCATCCGCGCGCCGAAGCACTGACGCTCCGCGCAACATCGGACCGATGTGCAGTTATCCGATTGCGTGACAGAACGCTCGCAGGCGCGAAGCCCGGTGGAACGCGACCTCCGGGCGCGCTTCCGGTCTCGCGCTGAGCCGCCGTCATCCGAAGCGTGCCCGGAGGTCACGCTCCACCTCGCCGCATTTCCTCTCCTGCCATATTTTGTCATGCACCCGGATTAGCAGGGGATATTCAATGTTGCATGTTGGATGTTTGACGTTTCCGATCCTCCGCTTGCGTTCCCCCGCCCACGCCGGTAGATGAGTGGTCTGACCTCATGAACTCCCTCGCCACATTTTCGCGGAAGAAAAATCCGGCGCGCATCGCGGCCCTGCTTTTCGCGGCGCTGATTGCCCTCGGTGCGTCCGCGCCCACTGCGAGCGCTGTGGATGCCCTCACCTCCACGGCGACGCGCGCGGTCAGCAGGAATGTGCTGGGTTCGCTGTTCAGGAAACGGTCGAGGGTGGTGGACACCGATCCGAGCACGCGTCCATCGGCGATGGATCGCGTGAACCGAAGCATCCTCGGTCTCCCTTTGAGCCTTCTCAAACTTCTCGGCAAGGGCGTCACCAAGGCCGCGTCGAGGACGGTCACGGATCACATCAGGCACTACTGATCCTCCGGCGGAGGACGGCGTGCGAAAAGGTGCGAGTTTTTTTTGCGCGGGAATTCCGTGTGCCCTTCTGTCGCCGAAATCGCAGCCCTGCGGCTTGCCGGCAAAATAGAGCGAGTGTCAGCGGCAGTGGCAGAAAATTGCACCAGTCCTGATTCCGTCTTGGCAAACACAGCACGCCCCGTAGCTTCGCCCGCCCTATGTCGAACTACAAAATCGCCGTCCTCGCCGGAGACGGAATCGGTCCCGAAGTCATGCTCGAAGCGCGCCGCGTGATGGCCGTGATCGAGAAAAAATTCAGCCTCACTTTTTCCTGCACCGAGGCGCGTGTCGGCGGCATCGCGATTGATGTGGATGGCAAGGCATTGCCCGAGGCCACGGTGCAGATTTGCCGCGACAGCGATGCGATCCTCTTCGGCAGCGTCGGTGGTCCGAAGTGGGAAACGCTCCCGCCGAACGAACAACCCGAGCGCGGCGCACTCCTCCCGCTCCGCAAGCACTTCGGCCTCTTCGCAAATCTCCGCCCCGGCATCTGCTACCCGCAGCTCACGCATGCCTCGCCCGTGCGGCCCGATCTCGTCGCGGGCGGCTTCGACATGCTGTGCATCCGCGAACTCACCGGCGGCCTCTACTTCGGCCAGCCGAAGTACACTCGCGAGGAAAACGGCGAGCCCGTCGCCGTGGACACGATGGTGTACAAGCGCAGCGAGATCGAGCGCATCGCACACGTCGCCTTCCGCGCCGCGCAGGGGCGGCGCAAAAAGGTCACCTCGATTGACAAAGCGAACGTCCTCGAAAACTCCGTGCTCTGGCGAAAGACCGTCATCGAAATCGCGAAGCAATATCCCGACGTCGCGCTGAACCACCTCTACGTGGACAACGCCGCCATGCAGCTCATCAAGGCCCCGAAAGACTTCGATGTGATGCTCGCGGAAAATCTCTTCGGCGACATCCTCAGCGACGAGATGGGCGCCATCGCCGGCAGCATCGGCATGTTGCCCAGCGCGAGCCTCGGCACTGCAAAAGAAGGCGGACTTTACTTCGGCCTTTTCGAACCCGGCGGCGGCTCCGCGCCCGACATCGCTGGGAAGGGGATCGCTAATCCGCTCGCGCAGATCCTCAGCGTCTCGATGATGCTCCGCTACGCCCTCGGCCAGGATGCTGCCGCCGATGCCATCGAGGCCGCCGTCCGCAAGGTCATTGATGCCGGCCTGCGCACCGGCGACATCTGGAGCGAAGGAACGAAAAAACTCGGCACTGCCGAAATGGGCGCGGCGGTCGCCGAAGCGATCTAACCCAGTAGCCGCCGACAGAAGGAGGCGGACTGTTGAGAAATGAAGAAACCTCCTCCGTGTCCGCAGCAATGAAAACACAACGGTGGCTCCGGTGCATTGACCGCACTCCCGCATCCGCGTATCCGAAAGCCCATGTCCTTCCCCATCCGCTCCCCGCGCGATCCCGTCGGCGGCATCTTCGTCTTCGGCCGGATCCTCGACAAAATCCGACTCAACGCGCAGGGCAAACTTCCGGCGGGCTACAACCTCGGCATCATCGCGGGCAAGCGCACCTTCGACGACCGCGTGTGCAAGCTGCTCGGCGTGGACTTTGACGCGCTCACCGCGCGCACGCGGCACGGCGGCAGCGATGAGGAAATCCTCGAATGGTGCTTCCAAAACGGACGCAAGCCCGACGCCGAGCAAATCGAACTCTTCAACGGCTTCATGTTCAAGCGCGGCTGGCGCGACGCCGCCTCCGCTGGTCTCGTGCAGCAGCGCAAACAGGCCGGACTCGGACACCGCGAGGACATCGTGACGTTCTTCGATCTCATGGACACCGAGGAAGGCCGGCTGGAAACGCCTTGAAGTCACCCGCGTCGCCGCTCCATCGGGCGGTGTCGTGGACTGGAGACAATTTCCAGATCGGACGGCTGCGCCGCAGACGTGTAGGATGTCACGCGATGAGCAAGGCATTCACCAAGGAGGACGATGAAATTCCCGAGCGCGCGCTGCGACGGCGCGCGGGCTCCGGCTTGCCGCCGGGTGCGGTGAACTACCTGACGGCCGACGGTGCCGCGCGGCTGCGGACGGAATTGCAGCAGCTTGCCGAGGCTTCGGATCGTGCGGCGGAAATCGCGGCGATTCTGGCTTCGGCGACGGTGGTGCATCCGCCGAACGAGCCGCCGGAGGGCGCGGTGTTTGGCGCATGGATGGAACTGCACGGGGCGGACGGCGAGGTACGACGCCACCGAATCGTGGGTGCCGATGAAACGGGTGCCGATTCGGAATTCGTGAGCTGGGCTTCCCCGCTCGGGCGGAAGCTGCTCGGGACGGAGATTGGCGAAAAGGTGGAGATGGACGGCGAGGGCCCGCCGCGGAAATTCACCGTGGTGCGGATCTGGTACTGAGGCCGCCCTGCACCGCGCGCGATTACTTTCCGCGGATGTCCGGGCAACCCTTTGCGGGTTTATTGACGAGGAAAAGGACGATGGCGACGAGGACCGATTGGAGGATGCCGCTGGTGATCCATTTTGCCAGCAAGCCCGCGGGGAGCGGCTGCACGGAATGCTGGATGACGGTGCCGCCGCTGTAAAAAAGGCCCATGAAAACTCCAAGCGCGATAGCGCACTGGATGCCCGCGCCGCCGAGCGCAATGCGCACCCAGATCATCGTGAAAGCGAGTGCGACGAGAAACTGGCCGATGAAAATTCCGGACAGGTGGGCTTCCATGTCTTTCGGAGTGCGCCAGAGGGTGGCGCTCTCTGCGTAGGTGGATTGGAGCCAGACTCCGTGGATCAGATAATCCGTCGCGCTGATGGCGATGAACGCGGCGACGAGGGCGAGGAGGATGCGCTTGGGGTTCATAAGTTTTCTACACGTCGCAAATCTTCACGCCCTGCGCGAGCGAGGCGACGCGGTCGTGCACCGGGATGAATTCCTGGCCGACGAATCCCGCGTAGCCGACCTCCAGCAGGGCCTTCATGATTGGCGGATAGTTGATCTCCTGCGTGTCATCAATCTCGTTGCGCCCCGGATTGCCCGCGGTGTGGACGTGCGCGATCCATTCCTTGTGCTGGCGGATGCGCGCGATCACGTCGCCGTGCATGATCTGCACATGGTAGATGTCGAAGAGGAGCTTCACGTGCGGCGAGCCGATCTGTTTGCAAATCTCGATCGTCCGCTCGATCGAGTCGCAGAAATAATCCGGGTGGCCTTTCATGTTGATGGCCACGCGCGAATTCAGCATCTCGATGCAGAGGGTCACCTTTTTCTCCTCGGCGAGCGGCGCGATCACCTTCAGCCCGGCGACCATGTTTTTGATGCCCTCATCATCACTCAGCCCGCGGCGGAAACCGCTGAAGGTGATGATCCGCTCCACGCCCGCGTCCGCGCATTGCGCGATACGGTCGCGGAGTTTCGCGTGGCATTCGTCCCATTCCTCGCGGTGCGCGAAGCCTTTTGCAAAGCCGTGACTGCCCGCGATGGCGCACGTCATGCCGAGTTCCTTGAGCAGCGGCCAGTGCTTCGGGTCGCACAGCTCGACGGACTTCAGGCCCATCGCCGCGGCGTGTCGCGCGAGTTCCTCGACGGGCATCGGGTTGAAGCACCAGGGCACGACGGACTGTTTGATGCGGCCATTCGTGACGCGATACGGGGCATCGGCGGCGAGTGCCGAGGTGAGCCCGGCGGTGGCTGCGGTGGCGAGGGTCGTAAGGGCGGCGCGGCGGTTCATGCGGGAGGAATGAGGCCTCGCGCGCGCGGACGGAAGCCGGAAGTGAAGCGGCGCGAATGACGGATGACGAATGACGGATGACGGATGACGAGAGTGAGTCACACGCGCATCGTCCACTCGCGCGTGGCGTATTTTTTCATGGCGAGCGATTCCGCGGCGGAGAGTTGCTGCGGCGTGATTTCCGTGGCGAGCACGGTGGAGGCAAAGGCGGATGCGAGGCGCGGACGCAGCGCTTCGAGCCGGGGAATCTCCTGGATGCTCCCTTGCAGCAGCAGGCCGCATTTTGTCCGGCGCAGCGCGGCGCCGGCGATTTTTCTGCCGCGGGCGATGAGATCGAATTCCGCCGGGCTTTCAAAACACACGCCCGTCCCCGCGTGCTCCGGCGGAGTCGCGAGCGCGGCTGTCTCGCCATTCCCGGCGAGCAGTGTGCCGATTGCCTCGTGCACCGCACGGTACACCTCGCGCGGACTGCGTGCGGCGAACGGATGATCGACAGGCACGATGAGCGAATACGTGACGTCGCGCCCGTGCGGAACGACACCGCCGCCGGTCATGCGCCGGACGATCTCACGCCCCGGCCACGCAGCGGCGACGGGGGCGTATCTTCCGAAATACCCGAACGAAACCGCGTCGCGTTCCCAGCGGTAGATGCGCAGCACCGGCGTGCGCGCACCGGCGAGCAGCACCTCGTCCAGCGCCATGTTCAGCGGCGCGGAGCGCGGCGTGTCGTCCCGGATCTCGGTGATGTTTCCAAAGGGCATCTGTCCCGAATACCGGGTCCCCGCTGCGCCGTCATGCTGTTCTCTGCAGGACGGCATTTTCTCGAAAGGGGAAATTGCATCACGCCGATCACAGGGCGTGACAGGCGGCGCAGACGGTGCTAGGCGGGGGGCCTGATGTTCACCCAACCTAGGATGATCCGGTGCAAAAAGTGCAAGCGCGTCTTTTCCGACTACGCCGACCACTGCCCGGATTGCCACACCAAGTCTCCACGCGGCTGGGTGGGATTCATCGTGCCCGTGCTGTGCGTGGTGATCGCCATCGTGGCAATCCTTTGGACGCTTTACGCGTGGCGCTACCAGTCCGACCGGCGTTGACCGTTGCGGCGCTGCGGCGCGCGCCTTACTTTTTTCCGAAGAAGCGCTTCAGGTTCTTCAGCCCCTTCACCGCGATGTCGTTTCGGTTCGGCTCGATCTTCCGCCAGATGGCTGCGGCGCGCGCGATGACCTTCACGTCCGTCGTGAAGCTCTCGATGACCACGTCGCCCTTGTATTTGATCTTCCGCAGCGCGTTCACGATCGGCTTCCAGTCAATGTGATCGCCGCCGGGCGTGCCGCGGTCGCTGCCGCACGCGTGGAAATGCGCGAGGTGCTTGCCAGCCTTGATGATCGCGGCGGCCTGATTCTTCTCCTCGATGTTCATGTGGAACGTGTCGAGGTGCAGCTTCACCGCCTTGCTGCCGACGGCCTTGATGAGTTTGAGGCCCTTGTCCGTCGTGTTCAGAAAGTCCGTCTCGAAGCGGTTCAGCGGTTCGATGCAAAGCGTGACGCCCTTCTTCTCCGCATACTTCGCGAGCGGCTTGAGGTTCTTCACCACGAGCGCAAATTCGCGCGCCTGCTCCTTTTCCTCGACCGCGTCCGCCTTTCCCACGACGGAATAAATCGGCCCGATGACGCTCGGGCATCCCATCGTCGCGGCCTGATCGATCAGCGTCTTCACATACACGCTCGCCGTCTTCTGCTCTTCCGCCGTGCCGCGAAAATCGCGCCCCGGCCCCATGCACGCGCAGATGCTGCCGATGGCGAGGCCTGCCTTGTCCGCGGCCGATTTCACCGCGACGGGATCGATGTGCTCCGGTGCCTCGACGGGAATCTCGACGGTGTCGAAGCCCCACTTCTTGAACTGCGCAAAGAGCTTCACGCTCGCGGTGGTGAAGGGGCTGACGTAGAGGAAGGAATTGATGCCGAAGCGCATGGTCGTGTGGTGTTGGTGGGTTTTTGTTTTCGTGAAAGGGGCGCGCATTTGCTCTCGCGGGAGCAATCGAGTCAAGCTGGAGGCACTTCGTTTTTGAACGATGTCGGGCGATTCTGCGGGCAGATTCCGTGGCATTCGGCTATTCCATTTCCGCCATGAAAAAATCGTCCCTCCCGATCTTCGTTTTACTTTATGTCGTGCTGCTCACCTGTGCGCGTGCCGCCGATGCGCCGCGGCCAAACATCCTCTTCATCATCTTCGACGACTGGAACGGCAGCACGCACGCGGGCGCGTACGGCTGCACCTGGATCAAGACCCCAAACTTCGATCGCGTCGCGCGTGAGGGCGTGCTTTTCAAGAATGCATTCACGTCGAATCCGAAGTGCAGTCCGTGCCGCGCGAGCATCCTTACGGGGCGGAATACGTGGCAGCTCAACGAGGCCGTGTCGCACGGCGGATATTTTCCGGCGACCTTTGAGACGTATCCCGACTTGCTCGAGAAAAGCGGCTACACCGTCGGGCTCACGGGCAAGGGCTGGGGGCCGGGCGATTTTCGTACGCTCGCGAAACGCACGCGCAATCCGGCAGGGCCGAGCTTTGACAAGGTCACGCAGGAAGTGATCGCATCGGGCATCGCGAAGAATGACTACCCTGGGAATTTCGGCGAGTTTCTCCAGCAGCGCGACAAGGCGAAGCCGTTCTGTTTCTGGATGGGCTTCCACGAGCCGCACCGTCCGTACGAATGGAATTCCGGCGCGCGACTCGGCAAGAAACTTGAGGATGTGGTGGTGCCGAAGTTTTTGCCCGACACGGAAATTGTGAGGCGTGATCTGCTCGACTACTCGGTGGAGGTCGAGTGGGGCGACGCGCAGATTGGCCGCGCGCTGAAGCTGCTCGAAGACGCGGGCGTGCTCGAGGACACGCTCGTCGTGGTGACTTCCGATCACGGCATGCCGTTCCCGTTTGTGAAGGGGCAGATCCACGAGGACGCCTTTCATCTCCCGCTCGCGATGCGCTGGGGCAGGGGCATCAAGCCGGGCCGCACCGTCGAGGACTTCGTGAATGTGCGCGATTTCGCGCCGACGTACCTGGAACTCGCGGGGCTGAAGCTGCACGAGCAGATGACCGGCAAGAGCCTCGCTGCGATCTTGCGCTCGGAAAAATCCGGCTGGATCGAAAACCGCAACACGATGCTCGCCGGCAAGGAGCGCCACGACATCGGCCGCCCGAATGACATGGGCTACCCCGTGCGCTGCCTGCGCACGAAGGATTTTCTATATGTCCACAATTTTCACCCCGAGCGCTGGCCGGTCGGAAACCCAGAGACGGACTTCGGAAACTGCGACCCCGGCCCCTCGAAGGAAGTCGTGAAATCGCTCGGCGGCCATTTTTACGAACTCTGCTTCGGCAAGCGCCCGGCGGATGAACTCTACGACCTCAAGCGCGATCCCGAGTGCGTGAACAACCTCGCCAGCGACCTCGCATTCGCGCCGACGCTCGACGAGATGCGCTACACGATGATGCGCCTGCTGACGGAGGACGGCGACCCGCGCGCGCTCGGCAAGGGCGACGATTTCGAGTCGCTGACATACGTCGGCGGTCGAGCGAAAGGCTACGAGACGTGGCTGAAGGAGCAGGAGTCCGGCGTGCTCGCGGATTTGAAAAAGAAGCTCGACGAGGGGGCGGCGAACACGGGCCAGCGGAAGAAGAAAGCGACCCCGGACCATTGATTCCGTGGTCAGAAACAATCGGACCGGCGCGCACGCGCACTTCGGATCGGAGGCGGGCTTGGGAGAGCGCGACGTGGGCTTCCGCCCAAGTCTGCACTTATTCGCGTGCGATTCCGCCATGTGCGACTATTCCTCCCGCGCCATTCATCCGACGAACACCCTTGAAACCCTTCCGCACACTCGCTGAGACCCACA
>JANXZI010000109.1 GCA_025355595.1 Spartobacteria bacterium | reverse complement strand
GCGGCATCGGCCCGACGTATTCGGAAAAAGCCGCGCGCACCGGCCTGCGCACGGGCGAGCTTTTGCACCCGCTGCGCTTCGCAAAACGCCTGCGCGAACGGCTCACCGAGGCGAACGTGCAACTCAAGGCGATGGGCGCGGCTGCGATCAATGTCGCCGCGGAATCCAAGGCTTATCTCGCCGCAGCAAAAGTGATCGCGCCCTTCCTCGGGAACACCGTCGTCTTCATCCACGAGATGCTCGACAACAAGACGGACGCGCTCTTCGAGGGCGCGCAGGGAACGTTCCTCGATATTGACCACGGCACGTATCCGTACGTGACATCGAGCAACACGACCGCGGGCGGTGCCTGCACCGGCAGCGGCATCGGGCCGAACCGCATTGATAAGGTGCTCGGCACGATCAAGGCCTACACGACGCGCGTCGGCGAAGGGCCATTTCCGACGGAGAACGATGCGCTCGGCGATTTCCTGCACGGCCTCGGCCGCGAGTTCGGCGCGACGACCGGGCGCGCGCGGCGCTGCGGATGGTTCGATGCCGTGTGCGTACGCTACGCGGGCATCGTGAACGGCATTGACGAACTCGCGGTGACCAATGTGGACGGCCTCGACACGATGGAGACGATCCAAGTTTGCGTGGCCTACAAGCTCGGCCGCAAGCGCCTCGACTACCCGCCCACCGACATTGACGCGCTCGCCCAGTGCCAGCCGGTCTATCAGACCTTCCCCGGATGGAAAAAAGAAACGACCGCCGCGAAAAAGTGGAGCGATCTCCCGCCGAAGTGCCGCGCGTATTTGCAGGCCATCGCAAAGCTCAGCAGCGCGAAGCTCCGCATCGTGAGCGTCGGCCCGGAACGCGAGCAGACGATTTTATTGTAGCCGCGCCTCGTAAGAGCGCGGGCACTATGAACGCAAATTCGCCAGACGGAGAATCAGCCCGCACTTTTACAAGCGCGGCTATGCCACCACAGCACATCGCGATCATCATGGATGGCAATGGCCGCTGGGCGAAGGAGCGCGGGCTGCCGCGGCTGAAGGGCCATGAGCGCGGCGCGGCGAACGTGCGACCAGTCACCGAGGAGTGCGTCGCTCAGGGCGTGAAATTTCTCACGCTGTATGCGTTCTCGACGGAAAATTGGAAGCGCCCCGGCGACGAGGTGAACGGACTGTGGATCCTGCTCGGCCATTTCCTCGAACTCGAGCTGCCGACGATGATGAAGTACGGCATCCGCCTGCGCACCATCGGACGCACGCACGAGCTGCCCGAAGAGGCGCAGCAAAAGCTCGCCAACACCATCGCTGCGACTGCGGAAAACAAGGCGCTCACGCTCATCCTCGCGCTGAATTATTCGTCACGTACCGAGCTGGCTGACGCCGCGCGCCGCATCGCCGAGGACGCCAAGCGCGGCGCGCTTGACCCCGCGACGATCACGCCCGACACGATCGGCGCGCGCCTTTACACCTCGGAATATCCCGACCCGGATCTGCTCATCCGCACCAGCGGCGAGATGCGACTTTCGAACTTCATGCTCTGGCAGCTCAGCTATTCGGAATTTTACATCACACCGAAGATGTGGCCCGACTTCGGAAAAGAGGACTTGCGCGCCGCCATCGTTGAATTCCACAAACGCGACCGCCGCTTCGGCGGAATCTAGCCATGCCCAAAGGCCAAAAAGTTCTCGTCGTTGACCCGGACGCCGACTTTCTGAAATGGGCGGTGAAGCAGCTCACCGCCTCGGAACTGCACGTCGTCACCGCAATTCGCGCGGACGAGGCGCTGAAACTTTTCACCAGCGAGACACCCGACCTCGTCATCGCCGACACGCACCTCGAACCGTACACCGGCCAGGAGCTACTCACAAAAATCCGCGAGCGCGACGGAAATGCACTCGTGCTGCTCGTCAGCCAGTACGGCACCACGCAGGCCGTCATCGAGGCGATGAAGCTTGGCGCATTCGATTTTTTGCGGAAGGAAAGTCTGCCGTTCAATTTCCGCGCAGTCGTGGAGGCGACGCTGAAGGAACAGCGCGCGACCCGCGCCGCGCGAGCCTCGCGCCCGCAGCTCACCGTCGAGCAGCACCAGGACAGCATCGTCGGCCAGAGCGAGGCGATGCAGCAGGTGTTCAAGCTCGTGGGCCGCATCGCGCATTCGGACGCGCCGGCGATGATCACCGGCGAGAGCGGCACCGGCAAGGAACTCGTCGCCCGCGCCATCCACCACTATTCCAGCCGCAGCGCGAAAGGCTTCGTCGCGATCAACTGCGCCGCGATCCCCGAGCAGCTCCTCGAGAGCGAGCTCTTCGGCCACGAGAAAGGCGCCTTCACCGGCGCGACCAGCCAGCGCATCGGCCGCTTCGAGCAGAGCAATGGCGCAACACTTTTCCTCGACGAGATCGGCGACATGCCGCTCACGCTTCAGGGGAAAATTCTGCGTGTCCTGCAGGATGGCGAGCTATCGCGAGTCGGCGGAAACGACATCGTGAAGACGAACGTCCGCATCATCACCGCGACGAACAAGAACCTTGAGGCCGAGGTCGCCGCGAAGCGTTTTCGCGAGGATCTTTTTTACCGGCTGAACGTCGTGCGCGTGCAGCTCCCGCCGCTGCGCCAGCGCATCGAGGACATCCGGCTGCTCGCCGAATATTTTGTGCAGCGTGTCTCCGAGGAAAAACATCTGCCGCGGCTCAAGCTCAGCGAGGAAGCCGTGCGCGTGCTCGAAGGCCACTCGTGGCCCGGCAATGTCCGCGAACTCGAAAACACCATCCAGCGCGCGTGCGTGCTCGCAACCGGCGACATTTTGCTGCCGAAGGACATCCCGCTCGGCCTCGCGACCGCCGAGGCGCTGCCTTCGGGTTCGATTCAAAAGGAGGAAGCCATCGAGGCGCTGCTGCGTGTGGCGCAGGCCGATCCGAGCATCGAGCTGCTGCCGTGGCTCGAGCGCGAATTCACCGTCCACGCCATGCGCCAAATGGGCGGCAACCAGGTCCAGTCCGCAAAACTTCTCGGCATCACACGCGCCACGCTACGCAAGCGGCTCGAACGTTTTGGCATCACGCGCGAGCTTCACGTGCAGTGAAGGCGTGGCTCTGGAATGGCAGCGCATTCGAGCCTGCCGAATCGCTCCCGCTCACCGACCGCGGCTTTCGCCACGGCATGTCGCTTTTCGAGAGCATGTGCGTGCGCGCCGGCACCATCGAATTCTGGCCGCAGCATCAGCAGCGCATCCTCACCGCCTGCGCCGAGCGCGAATTCCCGATGCCCGAGGCAGCCGTCGCCGCCGCCGGTGCGATTT